>NZ_JAJUJR010000333.1 GCF_029265225.1 Sedimentibacter sp. | reverse complement strand
AATCAATTTTAGGAGGTACTATATGTTTAACAATATATTCGGAGATAATGGAGACAGTTTACTATTCTTCTTCCTGCTTTTAGTAGTTCTTGCTTGTTTTTCAGGTGATGACGGATTACTTGGCGGAGTAGGCGGATTTGGTGATAGTGACAGCTTGCTGTTCTTCTTCCTGCTTTTAGTTGTTTTGTTCTGCAGCTGTGATAAATTAGAAGGCGGCCACTGCTAATAGTATCTGGCATAGTACATTGAATAAAACCTTCCAGCGCTCATCCGGAAGGTTTTATTGTATGTAAAAAATTTTTTAAATGAACATGATATCTTGCCTAATGATTTATATGGAGCGGGTTAAATCATAACACGATATATCAATTTTAATTATTAATCTAAGTTATTTCAAATAGTTTTCAAACCAGTTAGTCATTTCTTCCAGTCTTCTGACCCTGTGCTTCGGCTTGCCGCTTCTTGAAAGTTCATGATTTTCTCCTCTGAACATGCAAAGCCTTGCATCAACACCATGATATTTAAGGGCGGTGAACATCTGAAGTCCTTCAGCCAGCCAGCAGCGGTAGTCTTCTTCCGAATGTATGAACAATGTTGGTGTAACGGCCTGGTTGGCATATTTAAGAGGCGAATGGAACCACATTTTTTCCACATTGTCCCATGGAGTTGAAGATATCTGGTCGGCATTGAAAAAATATCCTATGTCCGTTGTGCCAAACTTTGAAATCCAGTTTGATATGCTTCTTTGGGATGCAGCACATTTGAAACGGTCAGTATGACCGATTATCCAGTTTGTCATAAATCCGCCGTAAGAGCCGCCGGTAACTCCTATTCGAGTTGAATCTATCTGAGGATATTTTTTAAGAACCTCATCTGTGAATTTCATCAAATCATCATAATCAATGGTGCCGTACTTTCCTCTTATGTCTGCAAATTCATCCCCTCTGCCGTCACTTCCTCTTGGGTTGCAGAAGAATACAAAGTACCCTTCATTTGCCCATACCTGCATTTCGTGGTAGAAAATTTCTCCGTAAACAGTCTTTGGTCCTCCGTGGATGTCAAGTATACCGGGGTAGCACTTGCTTTCGTCATAATTTACAGGCTTTAATACATAGCCTTCAATTTTTATTCCATCGTTTTCAAAATCCAGAGGTTCCGGACCGACTATATTTTTTGTTTCAACTATTTTTTCATTGAATTTTGTTATCTGAGTTTCATTGCCATCTTCTGTTATGTAAATTTCCTGAAGCTTTGTTCCTCTTAACCCTATGAATATAATTCCGTCGTTGCACACGTCGAAGCAGTCAACAGAGCCGTTGTCGGATGTTAATTTTTCAATTGTTCCGTCGAGGCTCAATTTTTTGATGAATGAGCTTTTGTTTTCAGTTGCAACAAAATACAGGCAATTGTCAAACACCCTGTGGTCTGCTCCCCCGCCAAAACGGCAGTCAGAACCCACTGAATTGTGCATTCCGAAATCATGGCAGCTTATGAGCTGAATTTCTCTGCCGTTCATTTTGTAAAAGTTGTGGTTCTGGTTGAGGCCGTATTTGTCCATTGGGGATGCAGCAAACACAATTTCATCTCCAACAAATTCAGCATAATCTATAAAATATTCGTCTTCTTCCACCAGACATTTTGCCTGGCTTGAATAAAGGTCATAAATATAAAGTCCGTTTGTAAGCTCCATTTTGTTTGTGTAGTTCTGAGATACATAAAGTGCCTTGCCGTCCTTCACAGAGCATAGATCTACATTTTCAAACTGATTTGATATGGGTACAATGTCCTTTGTTCCTCTGTCAAACAAATAGAGCCTGTTCCTTTTTTTGTTGGTGAAACCTTCACCGTTGGACCAGAACGGTATTTCATCCAATACCTCATAATCCTTGTTTTCTTTAATCATGTCAACTGCCTTTGACTTTTCCTCTCCCTTGTGGGAATGAAGATTGATGCCGTAGTGATCATATGTTGCTGCAATTAGGAATTTTTCATCGGCAATTTTTTTAATCTGGTTCACATTCATGGGTATGCGCATATATTCATATGCTTCCCCTCCGTGAATGTTGATGGCATAAAAAACAGTCCAGTGCTCGCCGTCTTCTATTTTTTTCTTCAGTTTTTCATCTCTTAAGGATGAAAAAAGAATTACTTCATTGTCCAGCCAGATTAAGTTGTTCTCCTTGTTCATGGTTGTAAGCTTCTTGTATTCTCTTGTTATGCAGTTGTAAATCCAGATGTTGGACAAATATTTGTTTTCGTCGTAATCTGCAGAGTGTACTATAAAAGCACCATAGTTTTTGTTGGGAGAAAGCTCAAGTCCGGACAAAAACTTATAATCCAAAAAATCTTTCAGTTTTAAGTTTTCCATAATATGCCCCCTTTGCTAATTTTCATGATTAATAATATTATATATTCTATTTTGGAGTTATGCAATTTAATTATTGAATAATGCTCCCCGTTGGTAGTATAATCAACTGGATATGATAAGGGAGGGTATTGACGGATATGGAACTGAACAGAAGTTTTACACTTAATTTGCTGGAACAAATAATCAATATACCAAGTCCTACGGGATACTGCAAAAATGTGATAGAGCACATAGAAAATGTTGCTCAGGAATACGGATATAAACTTGAAAAAAACAAAAAGGGAAACGGAATCATAGAAATAGAAGGAATGGACAACAGTTACTGCATTGGCATACCGGTGCATGTTGACACGCTTGGAGCAATGGTCAGATCTGTGAACAAAGATGGAACTGTCAGGTTCACTTCAATCGGCGGAAACATATTTCCAACGCTGGACGGAGAATACTGCAAAATACATACAAGATCCGGCAAGATTTACACGGGCACAATTCTTTCAACATCTCCTTCAGTACACGTTTATGAAGATTCAAGAACAAAGGAAAGAAATGAAAACAACATGTGTATCAGGCTTGATGAAGTTGTGAAAACAAAGGAAGATGTAATGGCACTTAATATTTCAACAGGTGATTTCATTTCTGTTGAACCGAAGTTTGTT
>NZ_JAJUJR010000011.1 GCF_029265225.1 Sedimentibacter sp. | reverse complement strand
CCTATTACATCTATGTTGCACTTGCTTACAGGAAGAAGAAGTTTTCTCGCCGGACTGCTTGCTATTGCTTCGGACATCCTCGGGCTTATCTCCCCCATCATGGAATTGGCTGCTATTATGGCCAGCGGCCCTATGATAATGTCTGCCTTCATGCAGTTCCATGATATTGCATTTTCTCCTGTTGCTCCTTCATGAGCTCCGGATTTTAACATGTTGGAAGTAGCTTGGGAGTTAGTTCCCAGGGCGATGATTTCAATATCGCTGCTATTTAAAGACTTCAGTCTTTCAACTACCTGGCTTCCGATTCCTCCGCCCATTCCGTCTATTACGGCTATTTTCATATTAAACCTTCTTTAAACTTTCCAAAAATTTTGTTATTCCTGACATTAGTTCATCTATGTCATTTGTCTTCAGCGACAAAGTCTCAACAGGGCACATACCTGTTTTATCACGGTTTATTATATATGGAGTTGATTCTTCATACTCCAAAATGATTGGTGTATCTTTCAAAACTCCCATGGCATTTTCTGAAATGAGATGTGTGTGCAGTTCTTTGATTTTCGCATATTTACAAAGCATTGCAGCAGCCTTGCCAGTAACCTTGTCAGCAACGCTTGAACCTTCAAGTTCATCTTTAAGCTGTTCAACAGCAGTAAATAATGGTTTGATTCCTATTCCTGTGCTTGAGAAGACAAGTTTCCCATCCTTGACTATTGCCAAAGCAAGTTTTTCACTTTCCAAAAACTCTTTGGCCATGTCAATGTCCTTCATTTAATCAGCTCCTCTTAAAAATAATGATCAATTAATATGATTAATTGATCCTGCGATTATCGTATGTTTTATGTTGCTATAGTGGCGGAAGAGGTGGGATTTGAACCCACGTGCCCCGGAAGGCAACCGCATTTCGAGTGCGGCTCGTTATGACCACTTCGATACTCTTCCATAATATTGCAGAAGCTAAGATTAACACTATAAGTTTATCCAAAACATACTTTTTTGTCAACACATATTAAATTATAATATTAAAAAGGAGGGTTTCCCCTCCATATTATTCCCCAAATATTTCCTTTTTCAGTCTTTGTCCCGTTGGTGTTATTGCAATTCCTCCCATAGCGGTTTCCCTGAGCTCTGAAGGAAGTGCCTTTCCTACCTTGTGCATTGCCCATACAACTTCATCAAAAGGTATTTTGCTTTCTACACCGCTCATGGCCAGATCTGCGGTTGTAAGGGCGCTCACTGTTCCTGCAATGTTTCTCTTGGCGCATGGAACTTCAACCAGCCCTGCAACAGGGTCGCACACCAGGCCCATGACATTCTTGAACACTATGGCTGCAGCGTTCAATGCCTGTTCAGGAGTTCCTCCCATCATTTCAACTACTGCTGCTGATGCCATTGCAGCCGCAGAACCGCATTCAGCCTGACATCCCCCTTCAGCTCCTGCAAGTGTTGCATTTTTTGCAATGATTATGCCAACTCCGGAGGCGGTAAACAAAGCATTGATTAAATCCTCTTCAGTTTTTTGAAGCTTTTCCCCTGCTGAAATCACAACTGCAGGCACAATTCCGCAGGAACCTGCAGTAGGACATGCAACTATTTTTCCCATGGCAGCATTCACTTCGGATGAAGATAAGGCTCTTGCCATGGCTCTGTTCATGAAATCTCCTGTCAGGGTTTTTTCGCCGTCTGCATATTGCCTTATTTTATATGCATCTCCGCCAATTAGGCCGCTCACAGACTTTATTTCATTTTCCTGCGCGTAGGTGGCGGAATTCATCATAACATGAAGGGTGCCTTTCATTTTTTCAATGACCTTTTCACGGCTAAGACCGCTCTTCTCAACTTCTTCTCTGATTGTGTATTCATATATGGTTAAGTTTTCTTCTCTGCAAATTTCTGTTAATTCTCTTCCGCTGGAAACAAACATTTATGCTCCTCCTTCCAAAATAGGGTTTATAAACTCTACATTTTCAACCTCTTCCATATTCATGATCTTGTTTATTATATCATCAGGTATGGCGCTGTCTGTTTCCAAAGCCATAGTAGCTTTTCCCTTTCCGCTTCTGTATACCTTCATGGTACCTATATTCACATTTTGATCATAAAATAGCGATGATATTTTGGAAATCACACCAGGCGTGTCTTTGTGCTGAGTGAGCAGTGTAGGTCTCTCTCCTGTAAATTCCACGCTTTGTCCGTCAATATCAAAAACATAAATGTTTCCTCCCCCAATGGAAGAACCTGTAACTTCCGTGATGCGCCCGTCTTCCTTTGTTATTATGAATTTTACCGTATTGGGATGAACATCACCCATGTCTTCCACTGTAAAAACTACTTCAATTCCTTTTTCCTCGGCAATTTCAAATGAGCGCTTTAAATTTTCGTCCCATGGATCCATGTTCAATATTCCGGCAATCAATGCCTTGTCTGTTCCATGTCCTTTGTATGTTTGCCCAAATGAACCATGCAGCATAAATTCAACCTTTTTTATGTTACTTCCTGCAATGTTTCCGGCAACTTTCGCCAGTCTTGCTGCTCCGGCAGTATGGGAGCTTGACGGTCCAATCATCACAGGTCCCAGAATATCAAAAACTCCATAGTCTCGCATAATTTTCTCCTTTAATTTTTTCTTGTTGATTTGTTGACTACATTTTATACATAATTTTGGAAATTTACAACAACTTTGTAAAATGATTTTTCATTAAGCAAACATGTCTTCCTCTGAAGGAAGACATGTTTGCCTTCTTATTCCTTATTAATGGTGTCAACTATCATGGCAACCGCCTGGTCACCGGATACGTTGCATGCTGTTCCGAAGCTGTCCTGTGCAATGTACAAAGCAATCATGAGTGCCAGCATAGGCTCCGTGAATCCCAATATGAGTTCCAACAGTCCAAGTGATGCCATAACTGCTCCTCCAGGAACCCCCGGTGCAGCCACAATTGTTATTCCAAGCATTGCTATGAATCCTGCAAAAAGATTCAGTTCAACAGGATATCCGTTTAGCATCATTACTGACATAGCACAGGTAGTTAATGTGATGGTACTGCCGGACATATGAGTTGTTGCACAAAGAGGAATAACAAATTCTCTTATTCCCTTTGATATGTTCATTCTTTCAGAGCATTGCAGGTTTACAGGTATTGTTGCAGCTGAAGATTGTGTTCCAAGTGCTGTTAAATATCCAGGCACTTGAAGCCTTAAGCATTTGAACAGGTTTTTCTTGCTTATTGTACAACCCACTGCAAACTGAAATACGATAATAGCCAGGTGCATTGCTATGACAATGAGGAATACTTTCCAGAAAACAGAAAATACAGTTGCTACCTGCCCGGTGTATGTCATGTTCACGAAAACTCCCACTATATAGTATGGAAGAAGAGGAATTATGACGCTTTCAATTACTTTTGTAATTATTCTTTGAAAACCGTCTGCGGCTTTTCTGAGAGGTTCATTGTTGATTGCCGAAATTCCAAGTCCAAGTATGAAAGCAAGAATTAGAGCCGAAACGACTTGCATAATGGCCGGCATTTCAACCGTAAAGAATGGTTCCAGTGCAGCCTTTGATTCTGTTATGCCGCTTGCTGTATCCGGTGTTATTATTGTGGGCAGCAGTGCTGATGCTACAAAATAAGCAGTAAATCCTGAAATAAGAGTGAAGCCGTAAGCTATTCCCACTGTTATTCCTAGGAGCTTTCCTGCGCCTGTTCCAAGTTCAGCAATACCTGAAGTTACAAATCCCAATATGAGCAATGGAATTATAAAACCAAGAAAGTTTCCGAATATGGAACTGAATGTGACAAATATTCGGTTAATCCAGCTTGGAGCAAAGCTTCCCAATATGAGGCCTGCTACTATACCAATAAGAATCTTGGAAATGAGGCCTAATTTAAATTTTTTTTCTGCCATAAAATTCTCCTTAATCAAATTTTTAAATCAATAATTTAGGTATTTAAGTTACCGTCTGAAAATGAATATAACTTATTATTTTGCAATACCATTAATATAACCATTGAAAAAGCTATTATGCAAAAAAGCAAAAAACCCAATCCATTGATTGGGTTTTAGTTTGTCCGGTTAATTTATTATTCTAAATTTTTAAATGTTTCTACGGCATGTTTAAGCTTATCCACAATATGCAGCTTGTAAGGGCATTTGCTTTCACATTTTCTGCATCTTACACATGCGTCAGCCTTCACTGGCATCCCTTCATACTTTAGCTTTCCGTACTCAGGCAGATTGTACCTAGTGGCATATCCTTCATATACGAACACATTGGGAATATCTATTCCTTCTGGACATGGCTTGCAGTATCCGCATCTTCTGCAGAAATCATTGCCTAAAGATTCAACTTCTTTTTTGATTTCTTCCTTTTCATCTTCTGTCAGCGGCTCAGCCTTTTGACCTATGGAAGCATTTTCTGCAACCTGGCTTACAGAATCCATTCCCGGTATAGCAACTGTTACCAGATTGCTGTTCATTATATATTTCAGTGATAGTCTTCCCTTGCCAAATGCACCGCCTGCCATTGGTTTCATGGCTATTGTTCCCATTCCCTTTTCAAGGGCTTTTGTAAACAGTTCTGTTCCTTGAGACTCCACGGGATTGAACGGAAACTGCACAGTTTCAAATTCATCATGTTCAATTGCCTTAAGCAATATCTCTCTTATGTGTCCGGTAATTCCTATGTGTCTTATGATTCCCTTTTCCTTTGCTTCCACCAGAGCCTTTAAAGCACCGTTTTCTGAAAGTACGGTATCAAGCTGCTCCATTTTGCTCACGTTATGAATCTGGTACAAATCAATATAATCAAGCTGCATTGTCTTCAAGCTTTCTTCTATAAAATTCTTCATAGATTCATAGTCATAACCCATTGCCTTTGTTGCAATATAAAAGTTCTCGCGTCCGGCTTCCTTAAGGGCGTTTCCAATATACTCCTCGCTTACAGTGTAACCTCTTGCCGTGTCGATAAAGTTTATTCCCTTGTCTTTGCATTCCAATATTATTTTTGTAGCTTCTTCCTGATTTACTCTTTGTATTGGTATTCCGCCAAATCCTATGACAGAAACCTCCATACCCGTGTTCCCTAACATTCTCTTTTTCATATTCATACCTCTGTCAATTATTCGTACTATTATATAATAGATGTTTTTTTAAGTCAAACACAGTCGAACTTAACATGAAGCGTTTAATCCTCCATAATCTGTAAAAACCGCAGTTTTACGACAATTATGACTAAAATTATATTGATTGTCAAAATTTTCAGATAAATGCTGATTATGCACATAAAAATATCCGACATTAAATTGCCGGATATTTTTATGATTTGGAAGAAGATAAAAAAAGTATTATCTGATATAGTTATTTACTTTTCAGCAATTATTATTCATGTTTTATTTAAAAATATAATTCGACAAATTTTTCAAAAAACATGAAATAAAATTATGTGCACTTTTTCACCCTTTTAATCTAAAATGTGCACATTTGTGGATAAATCTGTTGACAAGTACCAAAAAAAGCATTAAATTTGTGTATAACTTCTCTAAACATTTTAGAGAGCCTGTGTATAACTTATAGAAATGTGCGGTGAATAACATGTGGAGCGATAAAAATTATCATACTTTGGATTTTGAAATGAAAGATTTTTTTGGAGAAAAAGCAATTAAATTGTCGATTGATGGCGGATTTACGTGCCCGAACAGAGACGGCACTGTCGGCAACAAGGGCTGTATTTTCTGCAGCGAAAGAGGCTCCGGAGATTTTAACTCTGAAGGGTGCAAGACAATTTCAGAGCAAATTCATGAACAAAAACAAATAATGTCAAAAAAGTGGAAAAGCAGCACGTACATCGCTTACTTTCAAAGTTATACAAACACATATGACACTGTTGAAAACCTGAGGAAAAAATTCTACGATGCCTTAAACTGCGAAGGAATTAAAGGAATTGCCATTGCAACAAGGCCTGACTGCATCAGCGAAGAAGTCCTTGAACTTTTGGATGAGCTAAACAAAAATACATTTCTGTGGGTGGAGCTTGGCCTTCAGACAATAAACAACAATACTGCAAAATTAATAAGAAGGGGCTACAGTCTGGATGTATTTGACAAGGCAATGAACATGCTTAAAGACAAAAATATACGGACAGTCATACACCTTATTATGGGACTTCCGGGAGAAGACAGGGAACAAATGCTTAAAAGCATCTCTTATGTTTCAGCATTAAAGCCCTGGGGGGTGAAAATTCACATGCTCCACATACTTCAGAACACGGACCTTGCCTGGTATTACCGCAATACTCATTTTAATGTCATGTCTCAGGAGGAATATGTGAATATAATATGTGATTCCCTGGAGCTTCTTGGTGAAGACATAGTTATCCACAGGCTGACAGGTGACGGGAAGAAGTCTGATTTGATTGAGCCCAGGTGGACACTCAACAAGCTAAAGGTATTGTCCGACATAGATAAGGAGCTTAAGGAAAGGAACAGCAGACAGGGAAAATACGCGCCATTGTAATGTTAATGTAATACTATGAGGGCTTTTATATAATATAATTGGTATAAGAAATACTATATTTTTATAGTATTTTTTTATTGCTGAACAGCAATTTCTGGCAAGGGAGAACATGCCGGCTAATTAATATAAATAATGTAAAACAGGTGCAAAAAAATGAAGAAATTATTGTTGATTACATTGACTGTAATACTAGCCCTCGGTGCGTCTAATGTTTCCTACGCATCAAGCTTTCCTGATATAAGCAAAGATTCTGTTTTGGAAGAATCCGTTGGCTTGTTGTCAAGCTACGGCATCATTCAAGGGTATCCTGACGGCACATTCAAGCCTGATAAATCTGTTACTCGGGCTGAAATGGCAAAAATAATGACTGTGGCTGCAGGTTACTATGAATATTCCAAGAACATGACCTCTGTTTACGAGGATATGCACGGACATTGGGCTGAAAGCTATGTGGAACTGGCAAATGTTCTGAACATTGTCAAGGGTATTTCCCCAACTACATACGGTCCGGATAACACTATAAAATTTGAAGAAGCATATACAATGATTGTACGACTCCTGGGATACAGCGATGAAGCGCTCACAGGACAATGGCCCAGCAATTATTATGAAAAGGCATTGGAACTGAATTTGTTTCAGAATGTGGACACCTCAAAGGAATTCGCATCCAGAAGAGACATTACAGTAATGCTTGATAACGCTCTGGACTGCGTGCTTGTAAAATCAAAAGGCACAGGCGGGGTAACCCTCACAGACAAGACTCTTATGTCGCTTATGGGAAGAAAAGAAACAAGAGTAATTACATTAAGCGATTTAAAAATTGAAAGTTATGATTATACGGATTACCTGTTCAACAAGTGGGACGTTTACTACAACAATTCAGGCAAGACGGTATATGTTACAAATCCAAGATACAATGAATTTACCGGAACGGTAACAAGTCTTCTTACAAACAGGGTAATATTTGTAACAGATGATTACGGAAATGTCAGGGCTTTTCAGCTTCCTGAAATACCAATTGTAATAAACGGAAAGAAAGGAAGCTTCAACAATCTTGAAAACAGCCGCATCAAAGTTGTTTATGAAGATGACTCCTTCAACGGCGATGTAATAGGAATAATTGCCTACAAACAAACAGCCGTTAAAGTAATGGGAAGAACAGACCTGTACAATTCAGGAAGCAAGTATTTTGCCGGTAAACAACTGCCTGTAACAAGCAGCAATGAAATAAACCAGGCTAAGCTTCACGTAAACGGAGCTGCATCTTCACTGGAAAATATAAAGACTAATGACGTTGTATATTTTTATGAAACAAATGAATCAGATAAAGTGACTGCTCTTACACTTGATGTGGTGAGATCACAGACAAGCGGCATAGTGACTGATGTTCAGACTTCAGGCAATGCAACTTATTACACAGTGAACAACATAAGCTACAAGACAGGCGAAGACTTCATATTTACCGAGAAGGCATCTGTAAATGACACTGTAACACTCATACTTGACAAAAACAACAATATTATCAAACTTGAAATACTGCGTTATGGCAGATATCCTTCAACATTCGGAATTGTCATAAGTTCATCTAACAGCACAAATGGAAATGTATCAGCAAAAATACTTGATGAATACGGAACGCTAAAAACCTACTCACTGGCTGACAACTCAAGCGTTGTAACAGTCACAGAGTCCGGCTCCGGACTTTTTAAGTACACAAACTTAAAAGAAAGAGATTTTGTGGCATTTGACCCTGTTTCAAGCGGCAATGTGAAAATTATCAACTACATGCCTGCAAAGTACATTGCAAACAACTACAACCAGCAGACACACACACTGTCTAACGGATATTGGATGTCTCCTGACACTTATATCGTATATGAGCAGGACGGCAAGTACCAGCTCCTTGAAGTAAGCCAGCTGGACACTTACCTGGAAGGAAAGGCCGTTGTCGGCTACAAGGGAGAAATTGAAGCTCTTTACCTTACAAAAGGAATTAAACCAACAAGCTATGTGACTGTTACTCCTGAAACTCCGCAAAGCTACAACGGAACAATTTACGGAGTAATAAAGGGCATCACAAAAATAGATTCAAGCACAAGCCACGTACAGTTTTACAACAGCAGCAACGTATTTTCAGTATCAAACTCATCAGCTGCAGGAACAAAGGTGCCTACAGTGCTTAATTCATACGTTAAGGCTGTAATAGTGAACGGCGTTATAACAAATATTGAAAAGGTAACTTCCGAAACGGATAAAATAAAAATCACACAGGTTTATTCAAACCAACTGCTCATAGACGGCATCACGTACATGGAATATACGTCATCAGCTGCAGTGTACAACCTGACCACAGACGGTTCAGGCAATGTAACAAGCTTCAAAGCCGGCTCGAAATCAGACATAAAGGCAGGCTCCACAGCTCAGCTGTATGACCTGTACGGAGGATTCGACGGCATAATAGATGTAATACTGATATTCAATTAAACAACTAAAAAAACTAGGCTTATCTAGTTCAGACTTAACAATATGTTTATTCTACAGATTGTAGGGGCAGATCTTGTATCCGCCAGCGGGAGGGCACGAGACCCTCCCCTACATAATTGAAATAAACTTGTCATTTAACTGAACCAGGCATTACCTAGTTTTTCTTATAATTCTTAATTTTTTACACGATTTTTGTTGTGAAGTCTTCGATGTTCCATACATCTGTCACAAAGCTTTCGTAGAAATAAGGCTCATGGCTTACAAGGAGAATTGTTCCCTTGAATTCCCTCAGTGCCTTTTCAAGCTCATCCTTAGCTTCAGGGTCAAGATGGTTTGTAGGCTCATCCAGCACCAGGAAGTTAAGTTCCTTCAGGAGTATTTTGCACAGTCTTACCTTGGCATTTTCTCCGCCGGATAAAACCTTCATCATGCTTGTAATATTTTCTGTAGTGAGTCCGCATCTTGCCAGCTCAAGCCTTACCTCGTGGTTTGTAAGTGAAGGATATTCTCCCCACACCTCATCAAGAGCAGTCTTTGTGTTGTTTCTTGAATCTTCCTGCTCAAAGTAACCATACGTCACATTTTCCCCAAATGTAACAGAACCGCTGATGGGAGGTATTATACCTAGCATAGTCTTCAGCAGTGTTGACTTTCCAAGACCGTTAACTCCTACAAGAGCAATTTTTTTGTTTCTTTCAACCTGGAAGTTAAGAGGCTTTGTAAGAGGGTGGTCATAACCTATTACAAGGTCTTTGGCATCTATTAGGAAACGGCTTGGTGCCTTTGTTTCCTTGAACTTGAATGATGGTTTCGGCTTATCTCTTGGACGCTCCAGTATATCCATTTTTTCAAGCTGCTTCATACGGCTGTTTGCCATTCCTCTTGTAGCAACACGAGCCTTGTTTCTGGCTATGAAATCTTCCAGCTTTTCTATTTCTTTTTGCTGCTTTTCATATTCTCTTTCTTCCTTAGCTTTGTTCAATTCATAAATTCTTGTAAATTCCTCGTAGTTTCCAACATATCTTGTGAGAGAACAATTTTCAACGTGGTATATTATGTTGCACACATTGTTTATGAAAGGAATGTCGTGTGATATAAGGATAAATGCATTTTCATAATTCTGCAGGTAGTTTGTAAGCCACTGAATATGGTTTTCATCCAGGTAGTTTGTAGGCTCATCCAGCAGAAGTATTGTTGGGTTTTGAAGCAACAGCTTTGTGAGGAGAACCTTGGTTCTCTGTCCCACGCTAAGTTCATCAACAAGCTTGTCAAGGCCAATGTCCCCAAGGCCAAGCCCGTTGGCAACCTCTTCAATTTTTGAATCTATAATGTAAAATCCGCTGCTGTCAAGAATAGTCTGTATGTCGGCTGCATCTTCCATCATCCTGCTCACTTCATCGTCATCGGCTGTTGCCATGTTTTCATACAATGCTAAAAGCTCCTGTTCCATCTTGAACAAGTCGTCAAATGCAAGTCTTAAGTTTTGTCTGATTGTTGTTCCTGCCTTCAGGGCAGAGTGCTGGTCAAGGTACCCCACTGTCACTCTCTTTGACCATTCAACTGTACCTTCATCAGGCATAAGTTTTCCAGTTATAATATTTAAAAATGTAGACTTACCTTCGCCGTTTGCTCCAATGAGAGCAACATGCTCGCCTTTTAGAAGTCTGAATGACACATTTTCCAATATTGCGCGGGCTCCGAAGCCATGGGTTACACTTCTTACGTCTAATACGCTCATACTATCTCCTTTTTCAATTACTTCCCATATAATAATAAAAATTGACGCTCTTGTAAACATATTTTTCATTAATATGTTGTTTTTTAGATACAATTTTTTTACTATACATTGATTTAATCTCCATGGTTTGATATAATTAACTGATAAGTAATTTATTAGGAGGAATCAATGTAAATGAGCGGAAAGTTAAGACCTGCCTGGGTCGAAATCAACAGAGAAAAAGCTATTCATAACTTTTTGGAAGTGAGAAGAGCTGTTGGTCCAAACGTAAAAGTATGCGCTGTTGTAAAGGCAGACTGCTACGGTTTGGGTGCAATTGAATTGTCAAAAATGTACCTTGAAAACGGCGCAGACATGTTTGCTGTTGCTGTTATAGGAGAAGCTTTTGAACTTCGCCAGGAAATTAAGGGTAAAGATATTTTGGTTCTTGGATATACAAATGAGGAATTCTATGAAGATGCCATAAATGAAGACATCACTCTTACAATTTACAATTACGAACATGCTGTGAAACTGAACGAGACAGCTGAAAAATTGAACAAGACAGCAAAAATTCACATTAAGGTAGAAACAGGAATGAACAGGCTTGGTTTCCTCCCAACTGAAGAAAATGCCGACAAAGTTGCTGAAATCTCAAGACTTAAAAACATAAATTTAATAGGTGCTTTTTCACACCATGCTAAGGCAGATGAAAAAGACAAGACTACTGCCCATATGCAGGCAGGAAGATTCATTGCTTTCATGAAGATGCTTGAAGAAAGAAACGTTGAAATTCCAGTAAAACATATTGCAAACAGCGCAACAATCATTGAAATGCCTGAGTATTACTTCGACATGGTACGACCGGGCATAATACTTTATGGATTTTATCCATCAGATGAAGTTAACAAGGAAGAATACAAATTCAAAATTTGCGCAACATTAAAAGCAAGGGTTGCCAATGTCAAAACATTGGAAGCCGGTGAAGGAATAGGCTATGGACATCTGTTCAAAACTGAAAAGCCAACAGTTGTTGGAACAATTCCGTTAGGATATGCCGACGGCTATTCAAGACTTTTGTCAAACAAAGGTTATGTCGTAATCAAAGGAGTTAAATGTCAGATCCTCGGCAAGGTATGCATGGATCAGTTCATGGTTGACCTGTCTGAAGTTGACAATCCTCAAATTGATGATGTAGCAATCGTGTACGGAGACGGAACTGACGGTGCAATGACAGCTGAAGATGTGGCAAACATGAGAGGCACCATTTCATATGAAGTATTAACAAACCTGGGAAGAAGGCTCCCAAGAATATACATTTAGGAGGAATTCATGAATTTTGATTTAGTTGAGAAATATGATATCGATCTTTACAATGCAATGATGGAAGAAAAAGAAAGACAAAACATAAACATCGAGCTTATTGCTTCAGAAAACTTTGTATCAGAAGCAGTGCTGCAGGCAATGGGAAGTCATCTTACAAACAAGTATGCTGAAGGGTATCCGGGCAAAAGATACTACGGAGGATGCGAATTTGTGGATAAGGTTGAAAACCTTGCAAGAGACAGAGCCAAGAAAATATTTGGAGCAGATCATGCCAACGTGCAGCCTCATTCAGGCTCCAATGCAAACTTCGGAGTTTACTTTTCAGTTTTGAAACCTGGAGACAAAATCCTGGGCATGGACTTGTCACATGGAGGACACCTGACTCATGGAAGCCCCGTAAACATGTCCGGTTCATATTTCAATGTTGTTTTTTACGGAGTAAACAAGGAAACTGAAACAATTGACTACGATCAGGTCAGAGAAATTGCAAAACGAGAACAGCCTAAAATGATAGTTGCAGGTGCCAGCGCATACTCAAGATTCATCGACTTCAAGGCATTCAGAGAAATTGCAGATGAAGTGGGAGCATACTTCATGGTTGACATGGCTCACATTGCAGGGCTTGTTGCAGCAAATCTTCATCCTAACCCTGTTGAATATGCAGACTTTGTAACTACAACAACCCACAAGACACTAAGAGGCCCAAGAGGCGGAATGATATTGTGCAAGAGTGAATTTGCCCAGAAGATTGATAAGGCAATTTTCCCTGGAATCCAGGGAGGTCCATTGATGCATGTTATTGCAGCCAAAGCTGTATGCTTCAAGGAAGCAATGGAAGACGACTTCAAAGTTTATGAGCAGCAAATTGTGAACAATGCAAAGACACTGTCAACTGAATTGATGAATAAAGGATTCAGAATCGTGTCCGGCGGAACAGACAACCACCTCATGCTTCTTGATTTGCAGAACAAAGGCCTCACAGGCAAGGAAGCAGAAAAAATGCTTGATGAAATTCACATCACTACAAACAAAAACACAATTCCATTTGATCCGCAAAGTCCGTTTGTGACAAGCGGATTGAGAATTGGAACTCCTGCAGTTACCACAAAGGGAATGAAAGAAGCTGAGATGACTGAACTTGCAGATATAATCGACTGCTCACTTTCAAGAAAACAGCCTGAAGAAGAATTAAGGAAGAGAGTTTTAGGTTTAACATCAAAATTTAAATAGTCTATTATGAATACAGAGGTCATGCCTGCATATAATGTACAAGGTATGTCCTCTTTTTATTGCAGGCAGACTCAATCTCAGCAAACGTAAACCCTTAGTGTTTTCCGTTGTTTAAAGATTTTTTCAACGCAGCTTTAAAAGCATGTACAATATGTATTTATTGTACGCATTTTGAAGAAAGTTGTGTCTGTAACACGGAAAATTTGCTTGCAAAAAAGAGACACCGGTGTTATAATCATAGAAATTTAATAATTAGCGAGGAGAAGAGTTATGAAAAGATTATTATCTTTATTTTTGTGCCTTACAATGGTGTTATCACTGTTTACAGGATGTACTAAAAAAGAAGAAACTTCCGGCGATGCAGCTGCTGACAGTTCTGACGTTATAAAAATCGGCGTTTTTGAACCTCTTACAGGCGAAAACGGCGGCGGTGGACTTCAGGAATTAGGCGGTATTGAATATGCAAACAAAATGTATCCAGAAGTTTTAGGAAAGAAAATTGAATTAGTAGTAGTTGACAACAAAAGCGACAAGGGTGAAGCTACAACTGCCGTAACCAGACTCATTGAGAAAGATAAAGTAGTTGCAATAATAGGTTCATATGGTTCAGGTGTTTCAATAGCAGCCGGAGACATAATCAAAAATGCAAAGATTCCAGCTATGGGTGCTTCTTGTACAAACCCAATGGTTACTCAGGGAAATGAATTTTATTTCCGTGCATGCTTCCTTGACCCATTCCAGGGAAGAGTAATGGCTAACTATGCTTTACAGCAGGGAGCTAAGACTGCAGCTGTAATCATGCAAAACGGAGATGACTACTCAGTTGGTCTTGGAAACTTCTTTATTGATGCTTTCAAAGAATTGACAGGAGATGAAAAAAGCATAGTTGACGTTTCTGAATTCCAGGTTAACGATACAGACTTTAATGCTATACTTACAAACATCAAAGCTAAAAACCCTGATGTTATATTTGCACCAAGCTCAGCTACAACAGCTCCTCTTATCATTAAACAAGCAAGAGCACTTGGAATTGAATGTCCTATAATGGGCGGCGACACTTGGGAAAACCCAGCTGTTATAGATGTTGCAGGTGATGATGCTGAAGGCATCGTATTGTCTACATTCTTCGATGAAAATGATCCGGCTACTGAAGAAGCTAAAACATTTGTTGAAGGTTACAAGGCTGAACTTGCCGGCAAAGAGCCTATAATTCCTGCTGTTGCAGCATTGGGATATGATGCTTATCTCTTAGTAAGAGATGCTATTGAACGTGCCGGCTCAACTGACGGTGTTGCAATTCGTGATGCTATCGCAGCAACAAAAGATTTTGAAGGCGTTACAGGTGTTATCAACTTCACAGAAGAAGGCGACGCAGATAAAAACATAGCTGTTATCAAGACTGTTAAAGATGGACAGTTTGTATACATTGACACAGTTGAAGTAAAATAATTTTTATTGAATCTGCAAGGGCGAACTTGTCGTTCGCCCTTTTGCAATTATTCAACTAGTAATTGGAGGAATAAATATGACTTTTGAAGTATTTATGCAACAGCTGGCCAATGGTATATCAATAGGAAGTCTTTATGCCCTGTTAGCCATTGGTTATACAATGGTTTATGGAATTTTAAGGCTTATAAATTTTGCTCACGGCGATATATTCATGATGTCAGCATACTTTATGGTTTTCGGAATGGTAACATTCGGATTGCCGTGGTATGTATCTGCTGCAATAGTAATAGTGGCTGCAGTTGCACTGGGCGTACTCATTGAAAAGGCTGCTTACAAATCTCTCAGGGATGCGCCTCGTATGTCCATAATGATTTCAGCAATAGGCGTTTCATTTTTGTTGGAGAATCTGGCCACATATTTGTTTACAGGAGTTCCAAAAGGATTCCCTGACATAGCAATTTTGACCAGAGCCATAAGTTTCGGCAATGTTTCCTTGTCCGTTGCAACAGTGGTTACTCCAATTGTTACAATCATATTGCTGTTTGTTGTGCTTTTCATAACAAACAAAACAAAAATAGGAATGGCAATGAGAGCTGTTTCAAAGGATTTTGAAACTGCAAGACTCATGGGAATAAACATCAACAGAGTAATTTCAACAACATTTGTAATAGGTTCAGCCCTTGCGGCTGTAGGAGCAATACTCTGGGGTTCAAAGTACCCTTCTGTAATCCCTCTTATGGGCGTTATGCCGGGACTTAAATGCTTCATAGCTGCTGTTTTAGGCGGTATAGGCAACACTACAGGAGCGGTGCTGGGCGGTTTTATTTTAGGAATGGCGGAAATAATGCTTGTTTCATTTTTACCGTCTTTGACAGGTTACAGAGATGCAATTGCATTCATAATTTTAATAATAGTATTGATAGTTAAGCCAACCGGACTTCTTGGAGAGAAGGTGACTGATAAGGTATGATGAAAATAGAGAAAAAAGAAAACAATTTAGTTAAAAATGCTGCGCTTATAATAATTTTTGCAGCAATTATCGTCCTCCTGGACTTTGATATTATCGGAGACAACTACGTAAGGCGTGTTTTGAATCTTTCAGCAATTTATGCCATTGTGAGCGTTTCAATGAACCTTGTAAACGGCTTTACAGGATTGTTCTCATTGGGACAGGCAGGCTTCATGGCCATAGGCGCTTACACGGTTGCAGTATTCACAGTTCCTGTTGAAGCACGTGACGCAATATTTTACATTGTTCCTCAGAATCCACTGGTGGCACAAATAGAACTTCCGTTTTTCGTTGCCCTTATCCTGGGAGGACTCCTGGCATCATTGGTAGCTGTACTCATAGGAATGCCGGTTCTTCGCCTGAAAAGCGACTACCTTGCAATAGCAACACTGGGATTTTCTGAAATAATCCGTATTGTGTTCACAAATGCAAAGACAATAACAAACGGTGCACTTGGCATCAAGAGCATACCTCAGATGCCTACCATGTGGGTTTTCTTCGGCGCAATGATACTGTCTGTAATCTTCATTGTATTGCTCATCAATTCAAGCTACGGAAGAGCCTTCAAGGCAATAAGGGAAGATGACATCGCAGCTGAAGCAATGGGAATCAATCTTTTTAAGCACAAGGTATTGTCCTTTGCAATAGGAGCATTCTTTGCAGGAATAGGCGGAGGCCTACTTGCATCGCTGCTTGGAACTGTTGACCCTAAACAATTTTATTTTACAATGACATACAACTTCCTTCTTATAATAGTGCTTGGAGGAATGGGAAGCATATCCGGAACTGTAATAGCATCATTTGTTGTAACCGTCGGACTTGAAGTTCTTCGTTTCTTTGATGACAGCCTAGTATTGTTCGGATATGAAATACCTGTATTCAGAGCAGGCTTCAGAATGGTTATATTCTCCATACTGTTGATGATTTTAGTTCTATTCTTCAGAAACGGCCTCATGGGCCAGAAAGAACTTTCCTGGAAAATGGTTGGTGACTTTTTCAAGGGTAAAAAATCTCCCCGAAAGAACCATAAAGGAGGTGCCGCATAATGAGCGTTTTAAAAGTTGACAGCGTTGTAATGCAGTTTGGCGGCGTTGTTGCAGTAAACAACCTTAACATAGAAGTTGAAAAAGGTCACATTCAGGCACTCATAGGCCCAAACGGCGCAGGAAAGACAACTGCATTCAATGTTATTACAGGTGTCTACACTCCAACTAAAGGCAACGTATATTTAAACGATGAAAAAATTACCGGCCTCACACCGGACAAAATAGCAATGAAGGGCATTGCAAGAACATTCCAGAATATCCGTCTTTTCAAAAACCTGACGGTTCTTGACAACATCCTGATTGCAAACCACCTTCACGTAAAAAGCAACTTCATTTCAAGCACTCTTCGCATGCCGTGGTCAAAAGCCGAAGAAAGACACATGAGGGAAAAATCTGAAATGCTGTTGAACAAGCTTGGGCTATTGCACCTTAAAAATGAAATTGCCCACTCACTGCCTTACGGGGAACAAAGAAAGCTTGAAATAGCCAGAGCTCTGGCAACGGATGCAAAGCTTCTTTTGCTGGATGAACCGGCTGCGGGCATGAATCCTCATGAGACAATGTCTCTGAGTAGTTTCATCCACACCATAAGGGATGAGTTTGAACTGACGATTTTCATGATTGAACATCACATGGATCTCGTAATGGAAATATCAGACAAAATATATGTACTTGACTTTGGACAGCTTATAGCTGAGGGTTCCGCAGATGAAGTCAAGAACAATCCAAGAGTAATAGAAGCGTATCTGGGGGTGGAAGAAGATGCTGAAAATTAATGATCTGCAGGTAAATTACGGCGGTATATCCGCAGTAAAAGGCATTAACATCCATGTTCCGGAAAAATCCATAGTAACGCTCATAGGCGCCAACGGAGCAGGAAAAAGCACCACATTAAGGGCAATAGCCGGACTTGTGAAAGCAAAAAGCGGAGAAATAACATTTCAGGGTGAAAACATACTGGGCATGGACACAATAGACATCGTGGCCAAAGGAATCACACTTGTTCCTGAAGGAAGAAGGGTCTTTGCCAACCTTACGGTTCTTGAAAACCTGAAAATTGGCGCTTACCTTCAAAAAGACGGAATTGATGAACAAATTCTTAAAGTTTACGATTTGTTCCCAAGGCTGAAGGAAAGATCCTGGCAGTTTGCAGGAACACTTTCAGGAGGAGAACAGCAGATGCTGGCAGTAGGAAGGGCGTTGATGGCAAAGCCAAAGCTCATAATGATGGATGAACCTTCACTTGGTCTTGCACCTTTGATAGTTAACGGCATATTTGACATCATAAAAGAAATCAACAAGCTGGGAACTACAATTCTTCTCATTGAGCAAAATGCAAACAAAGCCCTGAAGGTTGCGGATTACGGTTATGTACTGGAAACAGGCAACATAACAATGGAAGGCAAAGGACTTGAACTTCTACAGGATGAAAGAGTTAAGGAAGCTTACCTTGGAACTTCAAAAGCTAAATAATCGCATAAAAAAACGGAAGATATCGTTCATGGATATCTTCCGTTTTTGCTACATGAACATTTGTATGAGCATTCCTGCAATTACGCTGGATGCGTATATGTAAAGCAGTATTTTGAAATTTTCCTTCATATTTTCATTGACCCTGAACAAAACCATGAGTCCTATTCCGGCTCCTGTTGACAGTCCTGCTATTACAGAACCAAAGCTTAGACTGCCCTCAACAAAAAGCT
>NZ_JAJUJR010000221.1 GCF_029265225.1 Sedimentibacter sp. | reverse complement strand
ATTCCTCCAAAATTATAAAACTAAATTGAAAGATTTGTACATAGCACAAATCTTCTATAATTCTTAATTCTTAACTCTTAATTCTTAATTTATTTCCCAGTAAGTCTTTGTCTTTTCTTCATTCTGATATAGCTGTAAATTCCAAGTCCCAACAATGTTGCAAAGTATGGAAGCATCTGAATGAGTTCATACGGCCATGAGCCAAGCTGCAGAATGTTTGCAAATGCTTGTGCAGCACCGAATAAAATTGAAACAAGGAAGGCTCCTATTGGAGTGTTTCCACCCATTGAAGCAGCAGCCAGGGCAATAAAACCTCTGCCGGCACTCATGCCTGTTGTGAAGTATGTAAGGTATCCGCCTGAAAGGAAGAAACCTCCTATTGAAGCAAGTACCCCACTTATAATAAGCGAAATATACTTAACTTTCTTAGAGCTGATACCAACTGATTCAGCAGCATCCTTGTTTTCTCCAACGGCTCTTATTCTTAGGCCAAGAGGTGTTTTATACAGGAACATGTGAACCACCACAACCATTATGAGAGATATATATGTTAATATGTTCTGGTTTGAAATAACCTTGCCTAAAAACGGAATATTTTCAATTACAGGGATGGCAATTCTTGGAATCTGCAAACTCTGAACTGAAGATGACACTCCTCTGTCTCCTGACACTGCAAGAAGTATGAGGATTGTAGCTCCGTTTGCTATAAGGTTTATGGCAATGGCTGCAAGTATTTCATCGGTCTTAAGCTTCAGTACGAAAAATGCCAGGAAAAATCCAATAAAACCGCCTATAATCATTGTAACTAAAAGTCCCATCCATGCGCTTTGAAAAGCAGCGCTGAATATTACCCCGAAAAGTGCAGAGAACAGCATTATTCCTTCAAGAGCCATGTTTGTGATGCCTGATTTTGAAGCCACGGCTGAAGCCAGAGCTGCAAACAATATCGGAGTTGTAGCTCTGAGGGTTGCATTAAAAAATTCAGGAGATATAATAGCTTGGAATATCATGTTATTCACCCTCCGTTTCATTAGTCAAAGTAGCCTTGGCTTCTTTTGCTATCATTTTATGTTTGTACTTGCTCAGGAATTGCTCTGCAACAACCAGAAGAATAATTATTCCCTGAGTAATTGTAACTATTTCTGTAACGACGTCTGTTGAACGGGCCATAATTGAAGCTCCTGTTCTTAAGTAAGCCAGGAAAAATGCTGCAAATGGCACATAAAGAGGATTCTTTTTAGCCAGCGTTGTTATGATAATGGCATCCCATCCATAACCGAGCTGTGAAGTCCATGTGAAGCGGTTGTACATTCCAAGAAGCTCAACTCCGCCGCCAATACCGAATATAAATCCTCCAAGAAGCTGTGAAATCAATGTAATTTTAACAACATTGATGCCTGAGTATCTGGCAAAGGATCTGTTTTCACCTGTGAGGCGAAGCTCGTAGCCTGTTCTTGTCTTGAACATGAAGACATATCCAAATACTGCAACTGCAAGAGCAATAAATAGTCCGATGTGGATTCTTGTGCCTTCAAATATTGTTCCAAGCTGAGTTGTTTGTGGAACAGCAAATGAAACAACTGCTCCTGCGCTTGGGTCTCTTAAGAAATTGCTGAGCACATAATTTGCAAAATACAATATTAAATAGTTCATCATAAGAGATGAAACCAGTACGTCTGATTCAGTCTTGATTTTTAAAACCGCTGGAACTGTAGTAACCATTGCTCCGAAAAATCCTGCTGCCAAAATACATGCAAGGGGACTTATTCCTGAAGGAAGAGCAGTATTGAGGGCAATATAAGTTGCAACAAGTCCTCCTAAATGGAAAGCACCTTCACCTGCCAGGTTTATTTCATTTGCTGCAAACATAATGCTCACGCCAACACCTGTAAATATGAGCGGAATCATGGCTTCAATTACATTTCCGAAACGTCTCTGACTCTGCAGAGGCCCTGTTAAAAGCTGTACTATTGCATTGACCGGTTCCTTGCTGGTCAAAAATATTATGCCGAATGATATTAAAAGTGCAATGCCTACTGACAGTACAGTCCTGAGCACATTAAACTTTGTGTTACTGTTCATATATTATTCCCTCCAATTTGTCGTCTTTTTTAATGCCTAGCATGTATTCGCCAAGTTCGCCTTCTGTAACATTTTTAACGTCATTGAACACGCCTGCAAATTGTCCTTTATATATAACAGCAAGTCTGTCGCTTAGTTCCAAAATTTCATTAAGATCTGCAGAAATAAGTATTATTGCACTGCCTGCTTCACGGAATTCAATTATTCTTTGTCTTATAAATGCTGCAGCTCCAACGTCGATACCGCGTGTAGGCTGGTTTGCTATGATTATTTTAGGATTTGTTGAAAATTCTCTTGCAACAACAACCTTTTGAATGTTTCCTCCTGAAAGCATTCCCACATTTTGCTTGTAGGATTTGCACTTCACAAGATATTCCTTTATAAGTTCATTTACTCTTTTTTCGATTTTTTTACCCTTAAGCATGACTTTGCCTGAATATTCAGGATTATCATATTGATTTGAAAACATGTTATCCATTATGTTCATGTTTTTGGCGCATCCCAATGTCATACGGTCTTCAGGAATATGAGCCATACCAAGTTCTCTTATTTCTTTGATTGTATGTTTTTTTGCTTCCATGCCGAAAACAGAAATTTCTCCTGTATATTTCCTTGACAGACCTGTAAGCACTTCAACCAGGTGGCCTTGTCCATTTCCCTCAACCCCGGCAATTCCGAAAATTTCGCCGGCCTTAAGGTCAAAAGAAAGGTTGTTCACTCTTTTTACTCCCGTAGAACCGGAAACGCAGAGGTTTCTTACCTTCAGCACGGTTTCTTTAAGGTCCAGAGGCTTCTTGTCAAATGTGAGCACTACGTCTCTTCCAACCATGAGCCTTGACATCTGTGTAGTTGAAATGTCCTTTACAAAATAAGTTCCCTTGCTTCTGCCGTTTCGCATGATTGTGGCTCTGTCGCATATTTCCTTGATTTCATCAAGTTTGTGGGATATAAATATTATTGTGTGACCTGCTTCCCTCAGCTTTTTAAGCTGCACGAACAGCTCATCAGTTTCCTGAGGAGTGAGAACAGCCGTTGGCTCATCCAGTATTAATATGTCAGCTCCTCTGTAAAGGGCCTTGAGTATTTCCACCTTTTGCTTGATTCCTACAGGAAGTTCCTCTACCTTTTCTCTTACATCCACCTCAAAATTATATTTCTCGGCGATTTGCTGTGAAAGTTCTACAGCTTTGTCCATATCTATAAACATTCCGCTTTTTTTAGGTTCTGTTCCAAGAACTATATTTTCAGCAACAGTTAATGAAGGAACAAGCATAAAATGCTGATGCACCATTCCAATACCCTTTTTTATAGCGTCCTGAGGCGACTTTATGGTAGTTTCAGTGCCGTTTAAAATTATTTTTCCTTGCTCCGGAGCTTCTATTCCGAACAAGACTTTCATAAGTGTACTTTTGCCTGCTCCGTTTTCTCCGAGCAGAGCATGTATTTCTCCTCTTTCCAATTCAAATGTCACGTCTTCAACTGCAACTACCCCATTTGGATATATTTTCATAATATTGTTCATTTGCAGCACTTTTTCGCTCATTGTTACCTCCGTTTTATATAATTAATAACTAACAATTGACAGCTAGTTATAGTCAGCATTTGTTAATTATTAATAATCTGGCTCCCTGCCGGATATTGTTTGTCATCTAATTACATTAACAGTCAGGCTAGGCCTGACTGTTAATTTTATTTTTGAATGTACCAAATATAATCATCAGTCAGTAAGACATGTTACGATTACTGCTGAATTTTCAACTTGGAAATTTTTAATTATTGTACTGATGCTTTTATAGCTTCGATTTCTTCAGTAGTTTTTCCTAATGCTGAATCAACAACTATTTCTCCGCTTATAATTTTTGCTTCTAATTCATCAATTTTTGTTCTGATTTCTTCAGAAAGCATTCCTTCATAGTGAGCATCTTTTACAAGGTTAACTCCGCCTTCAGCAAAACCTAAAGATTCTGCAACGCCATATTCAAGTTTTCCTTCCATATCAAGATTGATTGCTCTGTACAAAGAGTTTCCTACGTTTTTAAGAGCTGAAGTTGGGATATAATCTGCTTTTTCTGGCAACAATGCAGCCTGGTCTGAGTCAACGCCGAATGCATATTTTTTAGCATCAGCTGCTGCGTCGATTTGTCCTAATCCTGCTGCTCCTGCAACGTTGTATCCTACGTCAGCGCCGTTTTGGTACTGAACCAATGCAAGGTCTTTACCAACAGCTGAATCATAGAAGTTTCCTACATATGCTAT
>NZ_JAJUJR010000364.1 GCF_029265225.1 Sedimentibacter sp. | reverse complement strand
GAAATATGCTTTTTCAAAATATAAATCATGTGTTCGTACAAAACCAGGTATATGTCCCCTTCTATCATTTCATGCTCTCCCAGCTCTGTTAAAAAAACATTCTCTACCTGCACATAATTTTCAAAAATAGATTCCACACATCTTTTAAGGTATTCAATAACGTTCCAATTTTCTCTGTTGTTGTATATCATCAATATGGTCTTCATAAGTCCTCCGGAATTGTTTATACCATATTATAGCATAAATGAGATATTAATAGGATTATTTTCTATTATTATCCTATTATTTCTTTGTAATGTTTATTATTAACTTCAAAAAACCAGTCATATCCTCATCATATAATAGATTTACACTTGGCACAGTAATTGCTTTATTGTTATTTGTGTAACAAAGCACTATTAAATTCAATTATGAAGGAGAAAAGTATGAGTAAAAGTGAAACTGTCAAGGTGATGGAACCCGTTAAATCCGAATTCAAGCAGGAAATCGGAATTTTTGGCGGAGTCAGCATCATCGGAGGAATCATGATTGGTTCCGGAATTTTTTATTTAGGTTCTTATGTATTGATGAGAACAGGCATGAGCATGGGTCTTGCAATATTGTGCTGGATTGTCGGAGGTATTGTATCGCTGCTTGGAGGACTTTGTTTTGCTGAACTTGGCGCTTCAAGGCCTGTAGCAGGAGGCATGGTTGTTTATTTGAATGAAGCATACCATCCAATAGTAGGATTTTTATATGGTTTTGTGAGCTGGCTCATCAGCGGAGCTGGCTCAATTGCAGCAATTGCTGTTGCACTGCCTACAGCTCTTAGAAGTTTCTTTGACCTCAGCGACATGACAGTCAAGCTCATTGCAGTTGTTTTGATTGTGGCACTTACAGTTTACAACTACATGGGAGTAAAAAAAGCATCAATACTTCAAAATGTTTCAATGGTTGCAAAACTAATTCCTATAGCAATCATCATGTTCGGTGCATTGATATTCGGAAAGCAAAGTCCTGACTTAAGCCTGGTACCTGCTGATGGCAGCGCATTAAGCTTCGGAAGCATCATAGGAATGATTGCCTTTGCCACGGTTGCAACATTGTGGGCATATGAAGGATGGACAAATTTGAACACGGTAGCCGAAGAAATGAAAAACCCGAAGAAAAACCTACCACTTTCGTTGATAATTGCAATAGGCGGCATCCTGGTACTGTACACATTGTTCAACTATTCAATTTACAGAGTATTGCCTCATGATGAGATTGTTGCCATGATCAATGCTGATAACTACTATCTGGGCACGGAAGTTGCCAAGAGAATATTCGGCAATGTGGGCGGAACAATAGTTCTTGTAGGAATGATAATATCAATGTTTGGTTCATTGAACGGAATGATTCTTGCTTTCCCGAGAACTTATTATGCAATGGCAAAAGAAGGCCACTTCTTTAAAAAATTTGGAGAACTTCATCCTAAATACAAGGTTCCATCTTCTGCAATTATTGCACAATGTATAATTTCTGTTATACTGGTATTGAGCAGAAACCTTGACCAGCTCACAAGTATGGTGGTATTCACGGGAATGCTTTTCAACGTTCTTGTTGTTGGAGCAGTATTGGTATACAGAAAGAAATATCCTGACCTTGAAAGACCATATAAGATCTGGGGATATCCGGTTACTGTATTCATAACAATTTTAATATTTGCAGGTCTCATGATAAACACATTCATCGAAGACCCTGTAACAGCCCTTATTGGCTTCATAGTTCCTGCCATAGGCTGTGTTGTTTATTACTATTTTGACAGAAAATTAAAAAAAGAAAGCATATAAACTCATAATAATTACATAAAAGGCGTGTATATGGAGGCAAATAATTGATAACTTTATTTAAAAACGGAAACATCCATACGGTGGATGATTCATGTCCGATTGCTGATGCATTTGTGGTGAATGATGACAAGTTTGCATATGTGGGAACCCTGGAAGGCGCAAAAGAATACTTAAATGCAAATGGTCCTGCTGAAAAGGAAATTGACCTAGCAGAACACCTTGTTTTGCCTGGGCTTAATGATTCTCACATGCATTTTGTGCATTATGCAAAAAGCCTGAGGAGCATCAATCTCACAGAAACAAAAAGCATCATGGAATTAAGAGAACGCATTGCAAATGGTTTGAAGGACAAAAAACTTACTGACAGTACCTGGGTTGAAGGCGAAGGCTGGAACCATGATTATTTCAGTGATGAAAAAAGATTTCCAAACAAGTTTGATCTTGATGACATAACAGGCGAAGTTCCTGTGCTTGTCATGAGGGCATGCTTTCATATAGGAGTGCTCAATTCAGCAGGCCTGAAGGCCATGGGAATCACAAAGGAAACTGCAGGCAAATACGGAAAACTGGTTGAGCTGCTTCCTGACGGAGAACCAAACGGCGTCATTAAGGAAAGCCTGCTTGACCATGTGAAGTCCATGATTTCCACATTGGATATGCAGATTTTAAAGGATGTGTTGGTAAGGGCTCAAAATGAAGCATTTGCGCAAGGCCTCACATCAGTCCAGAGCGATGACATAGGATATATGCCCAACAGCGACTACG
>NZ_JAJUJR010000315.1 GCF_029265225.1 Sedimentibacter sp. | reverse complement strand
ACAGCTTCCTGGAACATCAATCCTGAATTTCTGGAGTTGTAAATGTTCAGCAGTTCTTTTTCCGTGATGCTTCCGTTTTTTACGTCAAGTATGACGCGTCCTTTGTCAAGCATGACTATTCTGTCCGAATATTTTAAGGCATCCCTGACGTTGTGGGATATCATCATTGTCGTAATGCTGTGTGTATCGATGAGCTCCTTTGTTTTTTCCATTATGAGCCTTGATGTCTTTGGATCAAGGGCTGCCGTGTGTTCATCTAACAAAAGAAGCTCCGGCTTGTTCATTGTAGCCATGAGCAGTGACAAAGACTGCCTTTGTCCTCCCGAAAGAAACTTCACTTCCGTGTCAAGCTTGTTTTCAAGGCCTAAATCAAGAGTGCTTAGCATTTCCCTGTACTGGTTTATTTTATTCTTGTTTATGAGTTTTCTCAAAACGAACTTCTGGCATTTCTTGTCTGATAAACTTATGTTTTCAAGTATTGTAAGCGATGGAGACACTCCTGCTGAAGGGTTCTGGTGCACTCTTCCTATGAATTTTGCCCTTTCATTTTCCTTCAGGCGGTTTATGTTTTCGCCGTTTAATATTATGTCTCCTTGTTCCTGAATTATTGCTCCGCTTATTATGTTGAACAGCGTGCTCTTTCCGCAGCCGTTTGCTCCGAGAATTCCTGTACATTCTCCCTTGTTTATGTGGAAGTCAAAGTTCGTGAATATGTTTGTTTCGTTGTCCGTTCCTATGTTGAAGCTCTTTGACATGTTTTTTATTTCTAGCATTGTGCTCCCTCCGCAACTTTTGCTTTTGATTTCTTTTTCTTTATTTCCGTGGCGAATGTGTTGTAGCTTAAGAACAAAATCACTATTGCCGCATTTATTGCCTTAAGGTCCGTAGGTGCAAGCCCCAGGTCTATGGCCACGGCTCCTATGAATTTGTAAACCAATGCCCCCATTATGGCCCTGGTAGTATTTTTAAGCTTCCTTGAATTTTTAAGTATGGTATCTCCCACTATTATTGATGCAATGGCTGTTACTATTATTGACATACCCATGTTTATGTCGGCAAATCCCTGGTACTGGGCCATCATGGCTCCGCTTAATCCCACAAGCCCGTTTGAAAGCATGAGCCCTATCATTTTGTACTTGTTTGAATTTTCTCCGAGAGATTTTACAAGTGTTTCGTTGTCTCCTGTTGCTATCAGAAGGTATCCCACTTCTGTTTTCAAAAACATGTCCATGAGTATTTTGACGGCTGCTATTATTATAATTAACACTATGACTGCTTCCCTGCCGTCAAATATGGAAGAGTAGTTAAAAAGTCCGATGTTTGATTTTCCGTTAAGTCTTAAGTTTACTGAATACAAAATGGTCATTGTGAGAATTCCGGATAGCAGAGATTTTATTTTGAGTCTTATGTTCAATGTGTATGTTATGAGACCTGCCAGAGTGCCCAGGAAAAAAGCAAAAAGTGTGCTTGTTATGGGTGATGCTCCTGATGAAATAAATTTTGCAAATATGAATGCTCCCATTGGAAACGTCCCTTCAACGCTCATGTCTGCAAAGTCGAGTATTTTGAATGTTATGGTTACTCCCATTGCAAGAACTGCAAATATGAGACCCTGTTCAATTGATGTAAGCATTAATGTGTTCATTTATGTCCTTCCCTTCGTTTAATCATGAATTAAGAATTAATAGTTAAGAATTAAGAATTGTGGTTAGGATTTGTGCCGGGCACAAATCCTTATTAATTAAATAATTTTCACCATACTTCCTGACTGTCAATATATATTTTCTTGATGTACAACCTTGATTAACTTATAATTCTTCACTCTTAATTCTTCATTCTTAATTTATGAATTCTGCTCCTTCGAATGCAGGATTGTCCTTTGTAAGACCAAGTGCTTCCATTGTTTTCACATTTACTTTCTTTTCAAATTCCGGGGATGTCTGAACCGGTATTTCAGAAACAGGAACCTTATCCACAAGAATTTGTTTTGCAATTATTGCTGATTGCTTTCCTATTGCATAGTAACTTATTCCTTTGGAAACCATTATTCCTTCGTCAACATGTGTACCATCTGCCGATACTGTCAAAAGGCTTTTTTCCTGAGCAAGTTTAGCTACCAGGGAAATTGAAGATGCAACCATGTTGTCAGTTATGATGTACAATCCTTCTGCTTTTTTAGAAATTGTGTCAACTGCCTGAGGGATGTCATTTACAGTTGAAATGCCCACCGTCTCAATTGTCAGCCCCAAATCTTTTGCGATTTCTTTTGTCTGGTTGACCTGTACCTCTGAATTTGATTCGCCTATATTATAAATAATTCCTATTGTTTTTATATCCTTTTTAAGTTCCTTGAAAAGCTCCAGGTTTTCCTTTATTGGCGCTGCATCCACAACTCCTGTTATGTTGTTGTCAGTAACGTCCATTGCAGTTACAAGCTGTGAAAAAACAGGATCAGTAACAGCTGTGAAAACCAGTGGTATTTCAGTACCTTCAATAGCCTGCTTTGCTGCCTGAGATGTAAGGGTTGCTATGGTAAATATCAAATCAACATCATCTTTGACGAATTTTTCTGCAATCATCTGTGCATTGGAAATTTCCCCCTGTGCATTCTGGTCTATAAGTACTGCGTCAACGCCTTGATTAGAAAGTTCATCTATAAATCCCTGCCTTGAAGCATCAAGAGCCGGATGCTGCACAAGCTCTGCTATTCCTATGGTAAACTGTTCTTCTTTTGTTTCTTTTGCTGCCTCCTCTGAAGCTTGTTTTGGTTCTACAGCTGCAGAAGCATTATCTGCTGCATCACTTTTTGCGCAGCCAGCCAAAATCATGGTCATGCACATTGCTATTGCTATCAATTTTTTAATTTTTCCGAATTTCATAATATCCTCCATAATTTTCGATTGACGATTGTTCATATTTCAACTCGGCGCAAAGTTTAATATTTTAATCTGGTTTGGAATGTGATTTAAAATGACCTATAATTGACTTCCTTAGGTTGTCGCTGGTCATATCGCAGTCTCGTTCACCAAATTATCAGCTCCCTCCGGTCGCATAATTTGGGAACTCGTTGCGTTTGACCTACCTTTGATTTCCATATGTTGTCGTTGGTCATAGCGCAGTTTCGTTCACAATTTTGTCAGCTCCCTCCGGTCGCACAAAATTGGAACTCATTGCGTTTGACCTACCGGCAATTTATTTCTCCCTCCGGTCGAATAAATT
>NZ_JAJUJR010000217.1 GCF_029265225.1 Sedimentibacter sp. | reverse complement strand
GTTAGCATTAACAATGTTCTACAAGGAAATGGGCTGGGATGAAAAAACCGGTGCTCCAACAAGAGCAACATTGGAAAAATTAAATATGAAGGATGTTGCAGACGAGCTTGCTAAGTTAGGTTTGTTGCCGGCGTAATTTTTAAAAGGAGGAATTAAATTGTCAAAGGAAAATATTAATGACGAAATTCTTCAAGAAGATTTAGAGTTTACGGCAAAGTATATAAGAGAAAACTCATATAATGGCAAATTCATAAAATATGATGATTTTTTTACAGAGCCCATTAGTTTAAAAGAAGAAAACAAAGAAATTTTCTTTGAAAAATTATTCAGCAGTGAAAAATTCAGCGACATAGCAGAGCTGAAAGGCAAGGAAAACAGATATTTCTATTCAAAAAAAGAAATGACTGATAACTATGCAAAGCTGCTGTATCGAATTGAAGAAAAAGATATACTGAATATGATTGCTGACAGAATAAGAACAGATTCTAAAAGATATCCGAAAACAACAAATTCAAATGTTTTTCTCAATGAACCATACAATTTGAAGAAAGATGAATTAGCTGAGCTGTACAAACAGCTCAGCAACTTGGATGATTATAAGGATATAAAACAATCTGTAGCTTCAAACGGTGTAGTATGCGTATATTCAGACAAATTTTTATCACAGACTTATGCAGATGCTTTAACAGAATTACAAGAGGTTACACGTGTAGAAAGTCAATAAGAGGAGTAAATAATGAAAGAAACTATTGTTTTACAAAAAGTTAATATATGTGAAGAAGAACCTGTAGAATTTTTGCTTAACGGGAAAAATTTAGTAACTTTCATGTGTACTCTTGAAGAACTTAAGGAATTGGCAATAGGACATTTGTACAGCCGCGGCATAATAAAAAATGCTGCTGAAATTTCTTCCCTTGGAGCATGCAAGGATTTGAAAATGATTTTCGGTACAACTACAGGGGAGGTTGACTTTGACGGCATAGAGCTTAACACAGTTCTTCAAAGCGGCTGCGGAAGCGGAGTTAAATTCAACAGTTCTCTTGCAAGACTGCCAAAGATCAAATCAGATTTCCATATTTCATTGGATACGATTAAAGAAAGAGCTGTTGAAATGTTCTCCCAGGCGTATATGTATAAACAGTACGGGGGAATGCACTGCGCTGCTGTTTCAGACGGCAACGAAATTATTGCGCTTTGCGAAGATGTAGGAAGACATAATGCTGTTGACAAAGTCATAGGAAAGGCATTATTATCAGATGTAGATTTCAGCCAATCAATGATAATTACAACAGGCAGGATTTCCACAGATATGGTTTTAAAGGCAGCAAATATAGCATGCCCACTGATTGCATCAAGGAGCATACCAACCACATCTGCTCTGGAGCTGGCCAACAATTTAGGCATTACAGTAATAGGCAGAGTGGTTTCAAGCAAACCGGTGATTTACATGTATGAGGAAAGAATAGCCATTTAAAAAGGAGGACATTAAAATGTTTGGAAGATTAGGAGCAGGAGAGCTTATTTTAATACTTGCAATTGCGCTTGTTATTTTCGGACCGGCAAAATTGCCGGAAATAGGCAAATCCTTAGGAGAAGCAATAAACAATTTCAAAGGTTATCAGAACAAAGTAGCTAAAGAATTAGAAGTTGACTTGAAAGACGAAAAAAAGGAAAGCTAATTTCGTATACTGAGATACCCACTGACAAAAAAGCCCTAGGGCTTTTTTGTTTTATATGAAATTAATTCATGAAAATAAAAATAAAAGTCACATAGCATGTGGCTTAGGTTGATGACAAAGTTATTAATATTGGTAATTGTCGGTGAACTTGAAATCATATTTTGTAGGGGAGGACCTCGTGTCCTCCCGAAGATAAGAAAATTATTGTATTAATAACCCCGGGCGGATACAAGATCCGCCCCAACGATAGTGGAAATTAGGTATGTCAATAGTCTGAGTCACATCATGTGACTTTTATTATGTATTTATATTTGACTTAATTAAAGCAATGTATGTTCCAAAAATATTTTAACACCTATGACTACAAGAATTGCACCGCCTAGAATTTCAGCTTTCTGTTTGAACATTTCGCCGAATTTTTTCCCCAGGTTAGAACCTATAAGTGATGTTAGAAATGTTATTATTCCAATGAACAAAGCGGCATATACAATGTTAACATTCATAACGGCAAATCCAATCCCCACAGCCAGGGCATCTATGCTCGTTGCAACTGCCTGAACCATAAGAATTTTAGATGTAAGGAATTTTGAACCCGTAAGACATGCTTCGGGATATTTAAGCTCCTCGATTGCTTCCTTAATCATTTTGCCGCCTATGAAGCCAAGCAAGACCAGCGCAATCCAGTGGTCCAAAAATGATATCTGTCTGCTGAAAGCAGAACCTACTATGTAGCCTATGACAGGCATGAAAGCCTGAAACAATCCAAAAGCAAGAGCAGTCCATACAATTTGTTTTTTATGTATGTTTCCGAAGCACATTCCATTAGAAATTGAAACGGCGCAGGCATCCATTGACAAGCCTATTGATGTGAACAGCAAAGTAAAATAACCCATATTTTCTCCTTCAAAATTAAAGACCCATGCATGCCAAAAGGATGCATGAGTCTCGTTTTTTAATGCAAGCCAGATCCAGGATCATTATGTTGACTTGCAACACTTTTGTGCAAACTACTCCCTCATGAAGTTTAAATCATTATAGCATGAGTATTTTTTTATTTCAAGGTTATTATGTAATTTTTGACAACTTTTATTATAAAAATATTGACATGTTAGGTTGAGAGTTATATATTAAAAGTGACATATGTCATAAATATCGGTTGACATGTGATGTATAATGGATATTGAGATTGTTATACATATAGACAACATAACAAATTACTAGGAGTTTAAAATGAGCGAAAATTGTAATTCAAACTGCGGTTCATGCAGCCAGGAATGTGCGAGCAGAACAGAAGAAAAAACAGATTTTATGGAAAAGCCACACAAGATGAGCAGTGTCAAAAAGGTAATCGGTGTTGTAAGCGGAAAGGGAGGAGTAGGAAAATCACTTGTAACTTCAATGCTTGCAGTGACAATGCAAAGACGAGGCCACAATGTTGGTATTTTAGATGCGGATATAACAGGTCCTTCTATACCTAAGGCCTTTGGCATTACTGAAAAAGCAAAAGGCAACGGATATGGAATTCTGCCGTGCAAAAGTAAGACAGGTATTGAAGTCATGTCAGTAAATTTATTGCTTGAAGACGATACTGATCCTGTTGTGTGGAGAGGTCCTGTAATTGCTGGAACTGTAAAACAGTTCTGGACTGAAGTAATCTGGAATGACATTGATTATTTGTTTGTAGATATGCCTCCAGGAACAGGCGACGTTCCTTTGACAGTGTTTCAGTCAATGCCGGTTGACGGCATAGTGGTTGTAACTTCTCCTCAGGAGCTTGTTTCAATGATAGTTGAGAAAGCTGTCAAAATGGCAGAAATGATGAACATACCAATACTGGGCATAGTTGAAAATTTGTCTTTCTTCAAATGTCCTGACTGCAACAAAGAATACAAAATATTCGGAGAAAGCAACATTGATGAAGTTGCAAAAAACCACAACTTAAAAGTTGTTGCAAAGCTCCCTATAGATCCAAAAATTGCTTCATCCTGCGATAAGGGATTAGTAGAGCTGTTAGATGACAGACTGTTTGGCAGTATAGCTGAAATTTTAGAATGTTAAATAATTAATTAATTGAATAAGCCTTCAGAATGGTTTAGTATATAAGAGACATAAAAATTATTAAATGAAGAGGTGTAAGTATGCCGAGACCCAGAAAGTGGAGAAAAGTTTGCTGCCTTCCGGACAGCAGCCGGTTTGGGCCTTTAGATTTACCCATAGAGGGTGACTTTTTCGTGACAATGACAGTTGATGAATATGAAACCATACGGCTCATAGATTTAGAAGGTTTATCCCAGGAGGAATGTGCAGGCAAGATGAGGGTTGCCCGTACAACTGTTCAGGGAATCTATAGCGAAGCAAGAAAAAAACTTGCAGAATCTCTTGTAAACGGGAAAGTATTAAGGATTGAAGGCGGAGACTATAAGCTGTGCGACGGAAACGGCGAATTGTGTGTTGATTGCCGCTGTCCAAGACGAAGTTACAACAGCAGTTTATTATAAATTCATACAACATAATATTTTGGAGTCAGACAAGCTGATGATAAAACAGCTTATCTGGCTTTTTTTTTACAAAAATACGTAATTTAATATTGCATTCAAAATACCGTTCTGATATAATACAAAAATAAATGAATATAATACTGTGATTGGAAGCAGTAGGTTTGAACATATTTTAAGAGATCTGCCGTCAGGTGCAAGGCAGAAATATGAAGACTGAACTCGTCCATGAGTTTTTGAAACGAATCAAGTAGTTTCAAACGGTTATTGCCGTTAATATAAGAGAGAGGCATTTATGCCTAATTTGGGTGGT
>NZ_JAJUJR010000134.1 GCF_029265225.1 Sedimentibacter sp. | reverse complement strand
GTGCTGATGTTAAAGAAGACGCATCACCTGAAGAAATAGGTGCTGAGGCAAAAAAAGCGCTGCGCGCATTGATTAAATCTGTTGGAATTCCAAACCTCAAGGAACTTGGAATATCACTTGAGGATGTTTTGAAGGTTGCACCGCTGGTTACTGCTGATACAGGATTTGCACTGGTGCCGTACAGAATAACTACTGCAAGAGTTGCTGAAATGCTTAAGTCAGCTTACGATGCATAATAAAGGAGGGGTAATATGTGGTCAAAATTAGTAGTGGACATGAAAAATCTGTCTGTCAGTAAAGAACCATTTGATAAAGAATTTGACGGGCTTGGGGGAAGGTCTCTCATTGCCCAGTACATGATAAAAAATGTTCCTCCAGACTGCAATCCTCTGGGCAGGGAAAATCAGCTGATAGTATGCACATCCATTTTTGCAGGAACAAAAGTTACAACGGCTCATCGTCTGTCAATAGGAGGAAAAAGTCCTCTCACAGGAGGAATCAAGGAAAGCAATTCTGGAGGTTTTGCGGCATATCAGCTGGCGGGACAGGGAATTAAAATGATTGCTGTAAAGGATATGCCGGAACAGGAAGGATTATGGTTATTGTACATCGACCAGAATGGAAATGCTTCACTTGAAGATGCTTCAGTTTACAAAAATCTCAACAATTATGACTTTGTGGATAAAATCCATGAAAAATATGGAGATAAAGCAGCGACCATATCCATCGGAATCGCCGGAGAAAGACTTTACAAAAGTGCATCCCTGCAGATTTCCGAATTCAGCTCGGGACATCCAAGCCGTGCTGCTGCAAGGGGAGGACTTGGAGCTCTCATGGGAAGCAAAGGACTCAAGGCTATTGTAATAGATGATCCACATGAAAGATACAAGGTTGAATATGCAGATGAAGAAAAGTTTGAAGAACTTTGCAGACAGTTCAACAGACTGGTGGCTGCAGGAGCTCAAAAGGATCCTTTCCACAACATTGGAACAGTTTCAACAATTGAAGCAACAGCAAACAACGGAATTTTGCCTGTTGACAATTTTTCCGGAAAGTTTTTTTCTGACTACAGGGAAGTGGGAGCCGCCAAATTCATGACAAATCTTGCAGCCCGAGGAGGAAAAAACAAAATTTCATGCCAGCCAGGCTGCGTTGTTCAATGCTCAAACTGTTACAACGACAAGGACGGAAACTACCTCACATCTGGTTTTGAATATGAAACAATTGCAATAATGGGACCTAACTGCCACATAAGCGACTTAGACGTCATTGCTCAGATGGACAGAATTTGTGACGATATGGGAGTTGATACCATTGAGATGGGAAATGCCATTGCCATGTGCATGGAAACAGGAAAAATAAAATGGGGCGACGCAGAAGCTGCATTGGCTTTGTTAAAGGAAGCTGAAGAAGGAACGGAGTTTGGAAAAATCATGGGAGACGGCTGCGAAGCAGTTGGCGTTCATCTTGGCTGCAAGAGAATACCTGTTGTAAAACATCAGTCAATGCCAGGATACGACCCGAGAAACACAAAAGGAACAGGAATAACATATGCAACATGCCCGCAGGGAGCTGACCACACGGCAGGACTTACAATGGGCCGTGCCTTTGATGATGCCGGAAGAGCTGCTCAGGCTTATGCTTCAAATAAGCTTCAGGTTGCCATTTGTTTTTCAGACAGCATGATGTGTTTGTTTGCCTTTTCTCACGCAGCAACAAATCTGCCTCTTCTTGCAGGACTTGTGTCATCTCTTTACGGAGGCGAACCTGATTTCACAAAGATTGCGATGCTTGGTGTAAAAACCCTACTCACAGAAAGGGCATACAACAAGATGGCAGGCATGACAAAGGAAGATGACAGACTGCCTGAATTTTTCTATAATGAAAGAAGTGCAGCAACAGGTTCTGAATTTGACATAAATGAATATGAGCTGGAAGTGTTGTTTGATTTCTGATGATTACAGTAAATGGCAAAAAAATTGATTTTCACGCAGAGATGACTTTAGCAGAAGCTATTAAACAGGCCGGAGAGGTGCTGGATGCAATGACAATTGTATTTATGGATAATAAGGTGCTGCATCATGATCAGCTTGAAAATGAAAGACTTCAGGGCTGTGAAAATATAAAGCTTTTGAAAATAGTGTCCGGAGGATGAAATAACAGGGAGGGTGCATATAGCAGTCCTCTCTGTTATTTTTTAAATTAAAACTTAAAATGATTAAAAGAAAACTTGCTGGGTAATTATAATATATATGCAATGAGAGGCGGAAATGCAAATGAAAAAAATAATTATTGCAGCTGCAGTCCTGCTGATTATAGTCTTAGCGGCAGGGTGTTCAAACAATGAAGACAAGACATCATCAGAGGATAAAAGCATGAATTATAAGGCAGAATATGTAAAAATCAGCCCGGAAGAAGCAAAAGAAATTATGGAAAGTGAAGAAGCAATTGTTTTGGATGTAAGAACAAAAGAAGAATTTGGCCAGGGACACATAGACGGTGCTGTCCTTCTTCCGGTGGATGAAATTTCATCAAAGGCTGAAGAAGTATTGAAGGATAAAAACGCAAAAATACTGGTATACTGCAGAAGCGGAAACAGAAGTGCCGCAGCAGCCAGGACACTCTTAGGAATGGGTTATGAAAATGTATATGATTTCGGAGGCATAATAGACTGGCCTTATGAAATTGTAAAATGATAAAATAAAAGTTATCAATAAAAATGGACAATTTTAATTGTCCATTTTTGTGTGAGTTTATTTATATTTTTACACCTGGAACAAACTGTTGATTTCTTCCTTTGAAAGTGAATTTATCAATATTTCGCCTTTTTTAATAACAGAATCGGCCAGGTCATTTTTGTTCTGCTGAAGCTTCTCAATTTTTTCTTCTATGGTGTCCTTGGCAATGAGCTTGAAAACCTGCACCTTGTTGTTCTGCCCTATGCGGTGTGTTCTGTCCGTGGCCTGATTTTGGGCACTGATGTTCCACCATGGGTCAAAGTGAATGACAACATCTGCTCCCGTAAGGTTCAGTCCTGTGCCTCCTGCCTTAAGGCTGATGAGGAAGACAGGTGTTTTATCATGATTGAACTTATTTGCCATTTCAAGCCTATCCATACTCTTGGTGGCTCCCGTTAGCAGGTAGTAATCTATTAAATTTACTCTCAGATGCTTTTCGATTATTGACAGCATTGTTGTGAACTGAGAGAAAATCAAAATTTTATGCCCGTTTTCCATACTGTTTTTTACAATTTCCATGCAAAGGTCAAGCTTTGCGCTGCCGCCTCTGTAGTTTTCAAAATAAAGGGACGGGTCACAGCATATTTGTCTTAGTCTCGTAAGCATTGAAAGAATTTTAATCTGGCTTCTTTCATAGCCGTTTTCTTCAATTTCATTTTTGAACTGCATGTTAAGCTTGATAAGTTCTGCTTCATAAACCTTGCGCTGGTTTGATTCCATGTGGGCGTAAACCAATGTTTCTATTTTGTCCGGGAGCTCCTTCAGCACATCTTTCTTGAGTCTTCGCAGAATGAAGGGCTGAATCTGCTTGTGAAGTCTGTTTAAAACATCCTGATCCATGTCCTTAACAATTGGAACTTCATATTTGTCTTTAAATTTCCTGTAGCTCAGCAGGAATCCGGGCATTATGAAATCAAATATTGACCACAGGTCAGCCAGGGAATTTTCAATAGGAGTTCCTGTAAGAGCAAAACGAACATCGCTTTTTAAAAGTTTCACTGACTTGGCATTTTGGGTGGTGGAATTCTTGATGTACTGTGCTTCGTCCAATATGCAGTAATTAAACTCAACATTTTCATATGATTCAATATCCCTTTTAATCAAGTCATATGAAGTCAATATCAAATCATAATCCCTGATGCTTTTTATGAGTTCAATTCTTTGCTCGGCATTTCCAGCAATTATAAGTGTGCTTATTGACGGAGAAAATTTTTCCGTCTCGCTTTTCCAGTTGTATACCAGTGATGTGGGGCATATTACTATGGAAGGCTTATTGGAATGTTCTTTTTCTGAAAGAAGAAGACTTATAACCTGCAAAGTTTTTCCAAGTCCCATGTCATCAGCAAGAATTCCTCCAAGGGAATACCGCGATAAAGATTTCAGCCACTTGAAACCCGTCAGCTGATATTTTCTCATAATAGGCTTCAGTCTGTCCGGAAGCTCGAAGTCAGCATCGTCGGATTCATTTATGCTGTGAATCATTTCCTTGAAGTTTTGTGATTTTTCAGCATTTACCCACGAGTTGTTTTTAAGCAGACTGTCAAGGTACAGCGAGCGGTACTTTGGAATTTCAATGTGACCGGTTTCAAGCTCCTGGCCTGTTATGTTAAGATCCTCAACTAGTTTTTCCACAGTGCTGAAATATTCATTTTCAAGGTTAAGAAAAGAACCGTTCTTGAAACGGAAATATTTTTTTCTTTTCTTGTAGTTCATGAGTATGTCTTTTAGCTCCAAAGGATCGAATTCAAGCTTTTCAATGTCAAGTTCTATGAGGTTGCTGCTTAATTTCACACCCATGGACATGCTTTTCGGGTATCTGATGTTGATTTTTTTGAAGTCATCGCTTATGTTCACCTCGCAAAGGGAAGTGAGGATATTTACTCCGGAAGTAATGAATTCATAAATCTTGTCTTCATCTGTCATTGTATATTTTGCGGTGGTTTTGTCAAATCCTGCATTTTCTATGGCCACAAGTATTTTTGTTTCTTCAAGCAGGTTTCTTACAATTGTGTTGTCCCTGGGAGATTTCCTGAAAGGATTAACATCAACATCCCCATAATTGAATACCACTCCGGCGTAAATGAATCCCTGACTGTTGCAGTCCAGGTAAATACTTGCGGTAAGCGGCATGACATTAAGCTTTTCAGAGGATTTCATGTCAGTTTTCACATTTGCATATTTTGAAATCTGAGGAAGGACTGCCGAGCAGAATTTTCCCATGTGGTCCTTATCAAGAACGATTGATTTTGAAGGCTGCGCCATTATTTTATTTATTGCCGGGAGAACTTCAGCTGCAAATTCCTTTGAGCACTTGTGCAGTCTGTTTTCAACTATAACATATGTGAATTCCTTGGAATATGTCATGAATGAAATGTACAGATTTGTGGTCAGGTTGTACTGGCCTGTCAAAGGATCTTCTGATATGTAAAAAACAGCTTCAGGGTCATTGTTTACAAATGTGATTTCCTTGAACTCATACTTGTAACCGTGGCATTCAACAGTGTTGTTTTGGAACAAGTCAAAAAAACTGTCAAATGAAAAAGGAAATATTTTAAATGCACGGCCGCTGGCAGTGTAGGCATTGTATGCACTTGCAGTCTTTGTTACAACCTGGGTGTATGTTTCTGCCTCATCACGCAGGAACGATGCCAGGGGCTGTGATTCTTTTTCAAAACCGCTTAATTCATGATTGAATTCCAGGCTTTTTCCGTAGGATACAAGTGTTGAATGCTTTATGCAGCTTGCCAGTTCATAGGCATCCTTTACAACATACTGCCTCTTATCTCCGATTGTGAATTCTATTCCGATTTCATCTCTTCCTGAAATGTTAAGTATTGGCTTAAGACTTACTGTTCCGTCTTTTTGCTCTATTTTTACGCTTTCTTTTATTTTGTTTTCATAAACTTTTATTAGATCTTCAAGTGGAAAATTTCGAATAGGTGATTGACCTTGATTTTCCTTGAATATAACATTCCTTGATGCAACTGTCTTCAAGTCGTAGCTGTAGTAAATTTTCATCATGGCAGCAGCAATGTGCTTGCATGCTCCTTGTTTTTCCTTGAAGGCATGGCAGCTGCAGGCAAAATCAGCAATATCTCCTTCATTGTCAATTGAAACTGACGTATCATATGAAGAAGTGCCGCTGCCTTTTACCCTTGTGGTGTATTTCAGGTAAAATCCAACTGTTTCCTGGTTATAAACTCTTTCTGAACCGAATTTTCCAACGTGGTTTTCCCTGTAATAGGTTGCGCCTTTTTTAAATGCTGCTTCGTTTTCAGAGCAGTTTTTAATGTCATCTAGGTTAAAATTGATCTTTTCCATTGTTTCTCCGGTTAATAATTATTATTACTTACATTTGACTACGATTAAGATTTATTATATCACACAGTGCAAATAAGACAATGCGGTAAATAATAATTTGTTGTCTGGATTAAAAACATTTTTGC
>NZ_JAJUJR010000350.1 GCF_029265225.1 Sedimentibacter sp. | reverse complement strand
TGTATTGTAACATCCAGCGCTGTGGTAGGTTCATCTGCAATGAGTATCTTGGGATTGCAGGCAAGGGCCATGGCAATCATTACCCTCTGCCTCATGCCGCCGGAGAACTGATGGGGGTACAAATTGCTGCTTCTTTCAGGATTTTTTATACCCACCATGTCAAGAAGTTCTACAGCACGCTTTTTTGCATTTTCTTTGTTTTCATTCTGGTGAATTATAATGCTTTCAGCAATCTGCCTGCCTAATTTCATGGTCGGATTCAATGAAGTCATGGGATCCTGAAAAATCATGGCTATTTCCTTTCCTCTGATTCCCTGCATTTCTTTTTCGGATATTTTTAATAAGTCCTTGTTGTCAAAAATAATTTGACCGTTTTTAAAACATGTGTTCTTCTTTGGTAAAATTCTGTTTATAGCCTTTGTGGACACAGATTTGCCAGAACCTGATTCCCCTACAATGGCTAAAGTTTCGCCCTTGTATAGGTCAAAGTTAACGCCTCTTACTGCGTTGACTTCTCCTTCAAATGTTTTAAATGAAATGGCGAGGTCTTTTACTTCCAATACTTTGCTTCTTTTCATCTATTTCACCTCAATATGCTGAATTTTCGTTTTAATTTATAACTGAAGATATTTGAAGAAACAGAGAATGAATGCCCTGTTTCTTCAGTAATTTATATTACTGCAATCCGTTTAGGTTCCATTTTTCTATACCCGCAAGTGAACCAGCCCAGTATGATGTTATTCCTCCATTGAGGGCTTTGACTTTTGCAGCAACCTGGTAGTCGGAATACAAGCCTAAAATAAATGTGTTGTCCTGCATGTATTGCTGAATTTCGTCATACACTGTCTTTCTTTCATCAAAGCTTGTCAGTGAAGTTCCTTTTTCCAACAGTTCATCCAAATGCGCATCAGAAATTTTTCCAAAGTTCATGGATCCTGAAGTTGAGTAATAAGTTGCTACATCGGGTTCCACGGTGTATCCGAATCCTATGAGGCACAAGTCGAATTCATTAGTCTTAATTGTTGCCATTACTGTTGGGAAGTCATATGTTGTTTGTGTAATCTTAAGTCCTATGGCTTCCAAATCCTGTTCTATAAGGTTAGCTGACTGTTCACGCACCTTGTTTCCGATAGGAACTATCAAGTTTATTTCCTGAGATGTGTCAAATCCTGATTCAGCTAAAAGTTCTTTTGCCTTTTCCGGATTATATTCAATTGGCTTCAGATTTTCATTCATGTATGGGGAAGCCAACGGATAGACGCTGGACATTACTTCGCCTTCACCCTTCAGCAGACTTTGTACGATTAAATCACGATTGATTCCATAGGCCAGTGCCTGACGGAATTTTTGATTGCTGAATTTTGTGTTGTTTATCATCATGAACTGAGAATTGAATCCCGGGTTGGCATCAACCTGCATATTTTGATCATCACGCAATATTCCTAAATCCTGAACAGGAACCACACCGATACCGCCGCCGGCAGCCATGTGTATTCCTCCTGATTGGAACTCAGTTACCAGATTTGTGCCATTCATTATCTTTATGAATACTTTTTTAAATTCAGGTTCTCCCTTGTAGTAATCAGGGTTTGAAGCAAGTTCCACATAAGAACCGTTTTGATACTGCACAAATTTGAACGGACCGCTTGTTACGGTAGGATTGTTCACAGCATCTGAATTTCCGTATTCTTTTACCGGAATAGGTTCAACTATGTGTTTTGGCAGTATCATTATTTCAAATCCCAAAAATTCTTTAATGTAAGCAGGGTCAACGGGTTTCTTTGTTTTAAGCGTTACCGTCTTGTCATCAACCGCTGCCAGTCTAGGAATTTCTGACAAACCTTCTTCAAGTTTTCCTGCTGCAGTTGTGCCTTCAAGCATGGCAATGTTCGACCCTCTTGCAGTTTCAACTTCAGGATTTGCAATGTAGTTCAATGTGAACACAACATCATCTGCAGTAACAGGAGTTCCATCACTCCATACAGCCTTCTCATTCAACTTGATGGTGAAAGTCTGATTATCTTCTGTTTCGAAGCTGTCTGCAAGTCCGGGTTCAAACGTTGTTGTTGTAGGCATGGTCAGCAGGGAATCGTACATGTATCTTTGAACCCATCTGCCTGCAATGTCTGTTGTATTTATTATGTTGAAGCTGGCAGGTGCATTTGTCATGCCCACATACAATATATCCGACGAAGCGCTGCTTTCGTTGCCTGAAGTTTCATTTGCTGCCGGCGGATTAGCTGTTGTGCTTGTTTCCGGAGCTTTTTCACCTCCGCTGCATGCTGTAAAAACAAACATAAGTGCCAATATTAAAGCAAGTAAAGATTTTTTTGTTCTGTAATTTTTTTTCATAATAGTCCTCCTAAAATTAAAATTTATAATCAATTGAAATACTTATGCTTCTGCTTACGCATAGTATGAATAATCCAATTGTTAACTCTATTTTGTTTCTCCTTCAACCGCATCTCTTAAGCCATCACCGATGAAATTTACAATCAAAACCGAAACCAGTATTATAATCCCAGCCGGCACCCACCTCCATGGCTGCATGGACAAAACCGTCAGGGATTGGGCGTTGGACAGCATGTTTCCCCAACTGGCTGCCGGCGGACGCACACCCATGCCCAGGAAACTTAAAGAAGCTTCTGTTAAAATTGCATTGGCAATTCCAAATGTTGCATTTACCAGGATTACGGACAAAACATTGGGCAGAATCTGTTTAAACAAGATTGACCATGTGGAATAGCCGGTGGCTTT
>NZ_JAJUJR010000437.1 GCF_029265225.1 Sedimentibacter sp. | reverse complement strand
TTACAAAGCTTGTGTCGCTGAAACTGTCAGATGCGGTATAACAATTAAGTGTGAAGAATTAAGAATTAAAAATTAATTGTAGAGATTTTATGTAAAGCATAAATCTCTGCATCAATATTTAATATTCATTATTCATTATAAAAAGGGAGAAACTATGGATAAGGAAAAAGAAAAGAAGGGCTTTTTTGCCAGACTAAAAGAAGGCCTTTCCAAAACAAAGAAAAATTTAACAGAACAAATTGAAAATATTGTGTTTGCACACAGAAAAATCGATGATGAATTTCTCGAAGAACTTGAAGAAATACTTATTACTTCTGACATGGGCATGGAAACAACCATGGACATCATTGAATACATCAAGCAGGAAGTAAGAAAAAACAAGCTTGAAGACACTTCTGAAATTAAAAATGTAATAAAAAAATATCTTGTGAACATGCTTGAAGAACACGAAGACAAAGAACCGTCTACAGACAAACAAAGAGTAATACTTATTGTTGGAGTCAACGGCGTTGGAAAAACAACTTCCATAGGAAAAATTGCATACAGGTTCAAGGCACAGGGCAAAAGAGTAATTGTTGCAGCTGCAGACACATTCAGAGCTGCTGCTGTAGAGCAGCTGAAGGAGTGGTGCACAAGAGCAGATGTTGAAATAATTGCATCAGAAAACGGCACTGATCCGGGAGCTGTTATATTTGATGCCATTCAGGCTGCCAAGGCAAGAAAAAGCGACATACTTATATGTGACACTGCAGGAAGGCTTCACAACAAGAAAAATCTCATGAATGAATTGAGCAAGATTTTTAAAATAGTCGACAAGGAGTTTTCAGAGGCGAAAATTGACGTGTACCTTGTAATAGATGCTACAACAGGACAAAACGGAATCATTCAGGCTAAGCTTTTCAGCGAAACATGCAGCATCAACGGGCTGATTCTCACAAAGCTTGACGGCACAGCCAAGGGCGGAATTGCATTCCCAATAGTCAATGAACTTAAGATACCTATAAAGTATGTTGGAGTGGGAGAAAAAATCGACGACCTTCAGGACTTCAATGCAGAAGATTTTGTGAACGCCATATTTGAATAACTTCATATTAATTAAGAATTAAGAATGAAGAGTGAAGAATTATTGATTGAAATCAGGCAAAGCCTGATTTCTTCGTTTAATTCTTAATTTTTAACTCTTAACTCTTCATTCTGAAAATTTTTAATAAAATTTTCAGAAAACAGTTGACAAAGAATCTAAAATGAGGTAGAATTCACTGTCAAGCAAAATACTTTACAGTAGGTGATTATATGTCGGAGAAAAATTTTTTATATAGCATCCTGTACGATTATTATGGAGATTTGCTTAAAGACAACCAGGCAAACATCATAGACCTTTATTACAATCAGGACCTGAGCTTATCAGAAATTGCCGAAGACATGAACATCAGCAGGCAGGGTGTCCATGATGCTCTGAAAAAGGCTGAAAAGAGTTTGACGGAATATGAAGAAAAAATGAAACTTCATTACAAGTATGACAGATATTATAAAGCAGCTGAAAATATTTTAAGGCTGTGCTCATTCATAAATGACGAAAAATACAAAGATACTGTTGAAAATATAGTTAAAGAAGCCGGAAAAATATTAAATGAAGGGTAGAATCTAAATGTTTGAGAATTTATCTGATAAACTGCAAAGCACGCTGCAAAAGCTAAAAGGCAAAGGGAAGCTTTCTGAAAAAGATATTGACCTTGCAATGAAGGAAGTTAAAATGTCCTTGCTTGAAGCGGATGTAAACTATAAAGTTGTTAAAACATTTGTAAGCAACGTAAAGGAAAGAGCATTAGGCTCAGAAGTAATGGAAAGCCTTACAC
>NZ_JAJUJR010000196.1 GCF_029265225.1 Sedimentibacter sp. | reverse complement strand
ATGATCAGCTTACCTTCAGAAGTAATTCCTGCAACTGAACCGCCGTTGCTAATATGAATTATTTTTCCATTTTTGATAATAGTTCCCCAAGGAACTGGTTCCCCGTTATAGGCTTCAAAATATGTACCGTTTATGGCAGCAAAGGCTCCGGCGCTTTTGGCCATATTTGCAAGGGAATCAGAACTGTTCATCTGATTGCCTGCATTTAACACCACAGTCTTCATATTTGAATTTTTCATGTCAATGCTAATATAATTGATGCTAATTCCGTTCATATTTGCGTTTTCATATGAGCTTGTTGCAGCAAGAGCTGGATTACTGCTTAAAAGTGCGGCGGCCAATGTTAAACATAACACATGTTTTAATATGTTCATATTTTCTCCTTATTCCTTATTTCTCCAGTTTATATAATTGCCTGACTTAATTCTTGCATCAGCAGGTTTTGAAGCATCTTTTGGTATTGCCCAGTCTCTTCCGAATTTTACTGCTCCATCAATTCTTTTCTTTGCACATAATAATTGAACTCTTCTTGGGGAAACTCCCCATAAATCTGCTATGTCCTTTATTGTCACGTACTCCATTTTTCACCTCAAAAAAAATAGCACTGCTATTCAATAAGCAATGCAAGTTGCAGCTGGCTGCCATTTTAAAGGCCCTTTAGCTTTGCGTCACAGGCTTTCGCCTGCTTTGCCAATATGAATTTGTCATTATTATAATCTTCTTGGCGAACGTTGTCAAATAATATTTACAATATTTTGTTTTTTTACCTTAATTTTTTAAAATCCAATCGAATTATAGGTATTTGTAACTATTAGACAAATAAGCAAACAACTGCTCTTATATTTATTTCATTAATTGCAATAATAACTATGAAACTTTTTATAGTTTCAATTTAAGTAATTATTTGTTTGCCAACTTAATATTAAGTGAGGAGAATATGTATGAAAAAAGTATCGGCACTTGCTTTAACCTTAGTCCTGGCATTGACACCAGTGCAGGCATTTGCATTTTCAAACTTTAACTTGAACGACTTTAACCTGAATGATTTCAACCTGAACGATTTCTACAATTTCAACACCACTGAACCGTCAGCTAATCCATCAGAGAATCCTTCAGTTGTTCCATCAAGTTCTTCTGCTTACGAAAAAAGAGTAGCGGATCTTGTCAATGTTGAAAGACAAAAAAACGGTTTGCCTGCCTTAAGTTTCAACACAAAAATATCTGATGTGGCAAGATTAAAATCAAAGGATATGGCAGACAACAATTATTTTGCTCACCAGTCTCCCACTTACGGGATGGCCGGAGATATGTTGTTAAGATATGGCGTAACTTATTCTGCATGGGGTGAAAATATAGCATCAGGACAAGACACTCCTGAAGAAGTTGTTTCTCAATGGATGAATTCACCATCGCACAGAGAAAATATACTTTCACCTGAATTTATTTTTATAGGTGTAGGATACTGGACAGACGCCAACGGAAAAACATTCTGGACTCAGATGTTTACCGGAGATGACAAATAATTGCTTACAGTAGATAAAAACTGCGCCAATGGCGCAGTTTTTATCTTTTGTCTAATTGTATTTATAAAGGCATTATTTGCTTTTTAAATTCGTTGTTTACAACCTGCGCCAATGAAGTATATATTGCTGATGATCCGCAGAAAATTCCAACCCATCCAGCAGCAATCTTTATGCTGTGAATTCCTGTGAAATCTCCTATTGACAACATGAAAAACAATATTGCAAGAGATAAGAATACAATTTGTGTGGCACGGTTGTGTTTCAGTGTTCCAATAAACATAAATGCTGTAAATATACCCCAAAGCAGCAGATAGAATCCCATACTTTTTTCATCGGCAGCTTTTATTCCTTCAAAGGGGTTGATCCATATGAATATAAGGGACCACCAGAAAAATCCATAAGCTGTAAATGCTGTAGCTCCAAAGGTGTTGTTCTTCAAAAATTCCATTATTCCTGCAATGATTTGAGCTGCTCCGCCCAATGCAAATCCCATTGCTACTATTACTACTGAAAGCGGAATAATCTCTGCATTGTGAAGATTGAGAAGCACAGTTGTCAATCCAAATCCTAAAAGGCCTAATGGAGCCGGGTTGGCAATTGCCATTTGATTCTCTTTGTTCATGTTTCCTCCAAATAAAGTTTAAGTTATTTTAAAATCGTTAGTATGTTAACATACAGAATTAATTTATGCAAGAAATAAATATTTCTTTTATTACTTTTTTTCACCAGTAAAAAATTCACCTTTAAATTAAGCTATAAATGTATAAATTTTTCCAACATCCATTTGATTACAGTATAATGTCCACAAAGTCCTTTGCAGTTATGCTGTCTTCTTTCACCTCACAGTCAAGAGCCATTATATTAACTCCCTTTTTTCTTACTTTAATCAGAGTGTCTGCAAATTCCTTGTGTGTTTTAACATTCGGGGTAAAATATTTCACATCTTTCATTTGGACTATGAAAACCACATATGCTTCATAGCCTTCATCAATGCAGGAGGACAGTTCATTCAAGTGCTTCAGTCCTCTTTCTGTTGGGGCATCTGGAAACATTACTATTCCGTCCTCCTCCAGTGTTACCCCCTTAACTTCAACAAATATTTTTCTGTCATCAGCTTCAAGATAAAAATCAAATCTGGAATTGTTGTATTTCTGTTCCGGCCTTATGAGCTTTATATTTTCAAACATGCTGCCTTTATTTACCCATTCTCCGAACACTTTGTTTGGAACCTGGCTGTCCATGTTGATGAGACGCTCTCCCTTGTAAACAGAAATAAGATCATAATTTGTTTTACGGAGTTTGCTGTCAAATTCCTGCACAAAAATATCTGCATTATATGTTAAAAGCTCCTTACATCGTCCTGTATTCTTAACATGGCAAATTTCCTTTCTTCCGTCCACTTCTATATTGGCTATGAACCTGTTTGGCCTGCTTATGAATTTAGCTCTTCGTATGTTCTCGTATTTCAATCTTTTATGTCCTTTCAGATTATGAATGTTCTATATTATATCACAAATAATAATATAAAAATAAGCAAATTTTATATAGCAGAACTTTTAATTATCAAATCAAAAACGAATCAAACTGCCAGGTATCTTCCTCTGAAATCTTCATTTCATTGTATCCTTCGAACAAATCCACTCTGTTCATAAGAGGCGTCCAGTTAATTTCCTTTGAAATATATGTTCCAAGATACATTTTGGCAAAATCAAGAATTTCTTCATGTGGCAGGTCATCAGGAACACAAACACCTTCATGAGGATTTTGTATCATCCACAACACAGCAGCCACTATGGAGCATGCAACCTGCACTGTTGTTGCATTCTGTTTTGGTACAAGTCGTCTTGACTCTTCTATCTCAAGAATGCTGCCAACCCACCAGGCATTGTATTCATGTCCCATTAAAAGAACTCCCAGTTCATCATTTCCGCTTATTATTTCATCTGTCATGATTCTTTGCTTGTCCTGCAGCTTGTAGTGTCTCATTTCAAGCTCATGAATGGAATTCACGGCACAGTCGCATGGACAGTATGCATAATGAACCGTAGGTCTGTATACTGCTTTTTTACCATCCCAGACAGTCAGTGTATCAGAAATTGTAAATGCCTCGCCATGCCTTATAACCATGCCTGTTATTTCACCGCTTGGCACCATTGACCTCACCCATGTCTTTATACCTGCCTGGGCAAGGCATATTTGGTTTTCAGGACCATAGCCGTGAAATTGCGCATTTTTCGGCAGTTTCTTTTCATGTGTTCCCCAGCCCATTTCAGCTGGAGCTATTCCTTCTTCATAAAACCCTGCAACACTCCATGTATTTACAAACTCATTTACTTCTTTGGGTTTATCGGTGATCTGAGTATCTCTTTCGCTTATGTGTATGACTTTAAGACCCATAAGCTGAGCCATCTTTGCATAGTCTTTTTCTTCTGCTGCTTCTTTCAGACAGGCAGTCCTTTTTTCATCCCTGTTTTCACGTATAATTTTATTGGTGATGTCAATTATTCCTGCCTTGACAAAGTGAGAAACAAGACCAGGATTTGCTCCATGATCAAGAACAGCTGTTGCTCCTTTTTCATCCCAGCTCTCTGTGATTTTTTTAATTTCCATTTGTCTGTAATACAAAGTCCTGTCTGCAGGGCAAATTTTATTGTCAATGTAAAGCGAGTCCCATGTTTCAACGGCTGCATTTATGTACATTACATTATTTTTGTGGCACCAGTCGATCATGTTCAAAGAATCTACATTGGTGGACAAATCCACAAGCAAGTCCCCGCTTTTAAGTTTATCGGAAAGAGTATTGTTAAAATTGTCTCTTGTTATTGTCCTGACTTCATAATTTACGCCTTTTTCCAATACATCTTTTACATGATCTTTGTAATCGTTCATATCAATTATTGTTATATTGACCGGATTTGTTTCTATGTGTTTTAAAATCAAAGGAATAGTGCACCTTGCCACAACACCGCACCCAATAATCAATATCTTTCCGTTAAACTTCATACAATCACCTCCATTAAATCAGTAAATTCATATTTAATTATACCCATATTATTTTTATTTTAACATGTCAGAATATATTCAAAACAAAAATCCTCTTGATTAATTAATGATAAGAAACAACCTTATCATTAATTGTTCAGGAAGATAATTATTTGATGAAAACTAAAAAAACTGTGTCCTTGATTTGATTTTTACTCTTTTTTTAGTTCATAAGTTATTAATGCAAAAACTTATACTATAAAAAAAATAACCTTTATTAATAAAAGTTATTTTCATATAAATAATTATTTAT
>NZ_JAJUJR010000088.1 GCF_029265225.1 Sedimentibacter sp. | reverse complement strand
GATTCCTTCAACATTCCGCTTTTGACATTGATGGATGTTCCGGGATTTTTGCCGGGAACACATCAGGAATACGGCGGAATAATAAGACACGGAGCAAAAATGCTTTATGCATATTCAGAAGCAACAGTTCCTAAGGTTACAGTAATAACAAGAAAAGCATACGGTGGATCATATATAGCAATGTGCAACAAGGAACTTGGAGCTGACATGGTTCTTGCATGGCCAACAGCAGAAATAGCAGTAATGGGACCTGACGGAGCAGCAAACATCATATTCAAGAATGAAATATCAGAAGCCGAAGACCAGAATGCAAAGCGCAAGGAAAAAATAGAGGAATATAGAAACACGGTTGCAAACCCGTACACTGCAGCAGCAAGAGGCTACGTTGATCAGGTAATAGAGCCGGCAGAAACAAGAAAAAGAATAATAAGCGCATTTGACATGTTGTCAGGCAAAAGAGAATTAAGACCTGTTAAAAAACATGGCAATATTCCTCTGTAAGGAGGCATGTATGAGTTTATTCAGCAGTTTTTTTAAAAAAAAGGATGAAGAACCTGAAAAGGTCATTGCAAATAATAGTGAAACAGAAGACGAAGATGAAATTGCCGCTGTCATAGCTTCAGTGCTTGCATCAATGGATGAAGAGGAAGAAACAGTGGCAGCCATAACAGCATCCATAGCAATGATGCTTGGAACTTCAACAAATGAATTTATAGTAAGAAACATAAAGAGAACACCTGAAATGGACCCAATATGGGCAGTGGCAGGAAGAATGAAGCTAATGAGATAAATATACGGAGGAATGAAATGAAAAAATTCAATGTAACAGTAAACGGCAAATCATACGCTGTAGAAGTAGAAGAAGTTGGAGTACAGGGAGGATTTACATTTGCTCCTGTACAGCCATCACCGGCACCACAGGCAACAGCTGCACCTGCACCATCTGCACCGGCTCAGACTGCTCCTGCACCAAAACCGGCGCCAGCTCCCAAAACACCTGAGGCACCTGTATCAGGAGAGCTTTTGACAGCACCTATGCCTGGAACAATTCTTGATATAAAGGTTGCAGAAGGTCAGACTGTTAAAGCAGGAGAACTTATCCTCATACTTGAAGCAATGAAAATGGAAAATGAAATTGTATCTCCAAAGGACGGAGTTGTAAATAAAATCCATACTTCCAAGTCAGCAACTGTCAGCACAGGGGAACCATTAGTAACAATCGGCTAAATAATTAAATTTTCTTAACTCTTCTTCCATAAAGAAGAGTTTTTTTTTGTTGAATATTGTGTTAAAATGTAGAAACATATATTATGGTAACTCACGGGGAGAAGGAAATAACTTCTTATTTAAATTAAACACAAGGGGATCAAAGATGATAAGCAACGAAGATATAGTAAGGCTGCAGCTGGTTAATGGTTTGGGCAGAAAGACTATAAGCAAAATCCTGAAATTCATGGAAGCAAAGAAAGTTAATTTGACTAATTTTTCTGAAGTTGAAAAATTCATAAAAGACATGGGAATCAAAAAAATCAATATTGATTTGGAAAAGGTGGAAAGTGATGCATCTGCAATTTTTGAAAGCTGCAGAAAGGCAAACATAAAAATCATAAGCATCTATGACAAGGATTATCCCAAGAAACTTCAACTGATTGAAGACAAACCATTGATTCTTTATGTGGACGGAAATGTTGAATTGCTGAATCATGACTACAACATTGCAATAGTGGGAACAAGAACTCCTTCTCAGGAAGGATATGAAATAAGCTCCATATTTGCAGAAAAGCTTGCAGAAGAAAGGTGCTGTGTTGTAAGCGGCTTTGCTTCAGGATGTGATGAAGCAGCACACAACGGCTGCCTTGCGGCCAAGGGACAGACCATTGCAGTTATACCTGCAGGACATCTGTATGTTTTAAAAAACAACAAATCAATGTACAATATGATTATAATGAACGGCGGCACCATTGTATCAGAACTTCCTCCAAACGCCAAAGCAGAAAAAAATGCATTCATAGACAGAAACAGAGTCATTGCTGCATTGTCAGAAGGAATCATAGTTATAGAAGGAGGACTGAAGGGAGGAACATCCCACACAGTCAAGTTCGCAAATGCATTCAACAAGCCTGTGGCATATACCACAAGCGTGTGCTCATGCATAGGACAAACTTCAATTTTCAACAATAACATTGAAGTAATAGACAGTTTTGACAAGCTTGTAAAATTTAAAAATAAATCTTGTAAAATAATGCTTGACAAAGCATGTGCACAGTAGTATAATCAATTTTGTTGTTGAGCAAACAACTGGTTGCGCGGATGTGGCGGAATTGGCAGACGCACTAGACTTAGGATCTAGCGCAATAGCGTGGGGGTTCGAGTCCCTTCATCCGCACCAAAGAATGCGGTTAGCCGCAATAAAGAAACCTCGTTTATAACGAGGTTTTTTTATGTCTAAAAACAATGAGCAAATGTAATACTGCAGCATATAAAATGATTGCAAATTATGCGTGTGATACTGTCGTAATTGGAAATATTTTGTTGACAATCATTATCCTAAGTGATATTATGAATTTAATCAAATAGGCAAAATTTTCTAAAGAAAATGGCGCAAAGCTATAGGGTCTAACCCATGAAAATGGTATGACAGCCAGTTGCTGTACTTAGGTACATTACTTAGTTTATTGGCTTCGCATCATTGCGAAGTTTTTTTATTTGCGGGGGACAAGCATATGAAAAATTTAAAAAATATGAAATGCGCAAAAAGAACAATATTTACCATGCTGATAATGCTGTTGCTGGCTTCTTCGGCTCTTTGCTTCGGTGCAGACGGCATTTATAAAAGTACAAAATCAGAAATTGACGCTTCAGCTGCTCAGGAAGGTTATATTAAAGTAAAGTATTTAAATGCTACTACTAAAAAGCTTAAGGTTATAATAGAAAAAGGTAATGGCAAGTACACATACGACTTAAATGGAGCAGGAAACTACGACACATATCCCCTTCAGATGGGAGACGGTACATACAAGGTAAGGGTTTTTGAAAATATAAGCGGTACTAAGTATGCAGCTAAACAGACCGTTTCAATTGATGTGAAACTCAAGGACAAGAATTTGCCGTTTCTTGTGTCAAACCAGCTTGTGAACTTCACAAGGGAATCTGCAGCTGCAAAGAAGGCTGATGAACTTACAAAGGATTCAACAACAGATTTTGAAAAACTTGATGTAATTTATGATTATGTTATTTCAAATATAGTATATGACACTGAAAAGGCAAAGACAGTAAAAAGCGGTTATCTTCCCAATGTGGATGAAATACTTACAAGCAACAAGGGAATATGCTTTGATTATGCATCGCTTATGGCGTCAATGCTCCGCTCAGAAGGAATACCTGCAAAACTGGTTACTGGTTATTCTTCAAACTTAAGTGCGTTCCATGCATGGAATGAGGTTTACACGGAAGAAACCGGCTGGATAGTATTGAATGAAATGTATTTTGACGGTGAGCAGTGGAAACTAATGGACAGCACAATAGCCTCTTCGGCGAAACAGTCCAACAGCCCGAGGGTCATGGAATATACAAATAAGCTTATAGACAGCAGGTATTACACAAAACAATTTGAATATTAAAAAATAAAACCCCAAAAGGGGTTTTTATTTTGCCGTTTATTACTGCTTATTAAGAGTCTTTAGCATCAGGTCGGGGTCCATTGAATGCATCACTGCATTTTCCTTTGTTATCATTCCGTTTTTATATAACTCGTAAATGCTTGTATCCATGGATTTCATTCCCTTGCCTTCAGAAGAATAAATAACGCTGTTGAGCTGATGTACCTTTGATTCTCTTATGAGGTTTGATACTGCATTGGTTGCAAGCATCACTTCAAAGGCTGCCGCTCTTCCACATACGGGAGACGGAATCAGATGCTGTGATATAACTGCCTGAAGCTGCATAGAAAGCTGTATTCTGACCTGTTGCTGCTGGTTAGAAGGAAACACATCTATTATTCTGTCAATGGTGTTTGCAGCTCCTGTGGTGTGCAGGGTGGAAAGAACAAGGTGTCCGGTTTCAGCAGCCGTCAGGGCTATTTCTATTGTTTCAAGATCTCTCATTTCTCCTATGAGCATTACATCAGGAGCCTGCCTTAATGAAGAGCGAAGGGAAGAAATGTAGCTTTTGGAATCTGTTGATATTTCCCTCTGGCTGACTATTGATTTTTTGTGTTTATGAATGTATTCTATTGGGTCTTCAAATGTCATGATGTGGCAGTTGCGCTCGGTGTTTATTTTGTCTATGAGGCAGGCAAGAGTTGTTGATTTTCCGCTGCCGGCAGGGCCTGTTATCAATATAAGCCCCTTTGTCTTGGCGTGAAGGTTCATAACAACATCAGGAATACCAAGTTTGACAGGGTCGGGCAGCTCAAACAGCACAACCCTTATGACTGCAGCAAATGAATTTCTCTGCTTGTATGCGCTCACCCTGAAACGTCCCAGCTTAGGAAGGGAAAAAGAAAAATCAACATCACCTTCAGTTGACAGCTCATCAAGACTTTCCTGGTTGGCAACCTTGAATATGTCATATATTATTCCGTATGTATCCTCAGCTGAAAGTTGAATGTCATCATAGGACACAATGTCGCCCATTATTTTAAAGGACAGAGGCCGTCCTGCAATGATAAAAATGTCGGATGCCTTTTTTTCTATAGCTATTTGAAATATATCCATGATTTTCATTTGATTTCTATTCCTTCCCATAAGTCAAAATTTTCTTCTTCGTAAACCGGCAGCTCAATGTTGGTGAGATTCCAGGATGTGATTTCATAATAAGGTTCATTTTTGCTTTGATCATAAAAAACTTCCAGACCAACACATATCTTCTGGTTCATTTCTCCTAAAGACTCATAATTTACTGTTAATCTTCCTTCTTCATAAACAAAGTCAACATCATCGATTTCAGATAGTTTTTTTGAAAGTGCATCAAAGTACAGTCTTTCTTCGTCTGCTGCAGAATCTGTTCTCATGTTTTCTCTTGAATCAATCATGGCGCTGTAAACATCTGAAAGCATTTCTTCTGCCTTGCTGCTGGTTTTGTAATAATCCGATGTCATTTCTTCTGTTTTTTTCGCAAGTTTCAAATCAGAATGAGCAGTTGTAAATGAAAGAGTGGCAAAAATTGTGAGGCTTAAAACTACAAATATGGTTATGATTAAAGTTCCGCCCATTCCCACGGAAACATTGGATAATCTTTTGTTGTTTTCCATTACTGCCTCCCGTTTTCAAGGTCCGGAAAAAACTTTCCGGTTTCAATTGAAAAAACAGGGCCTGTGGTTCTGCCCCTGTCAACAAAAGGGTATGGACTTGATTTTTCAACGGTTATTTTTATATCCATGATTTTACCATATTTTTTGTCTTCATATGTAATTAAAGTATTCATGGCATATTCCTGCTCGTCTTCACTGCAAATCTTCCAGTTTTTATCGTAATAATTTGTATAAACATCTGAACTTTTGTCTTCAATTTTTTTCTCATAATTTTTAGTCAGAAACATGACAGCTTCGTCCATGGTTTTGGAGGATTTAATCATTTCGGCATCAGACTGAACAATCCATGAAGCAGCAACCTTGTCGTTGGCCTTTACCTGTGTGTATTTTGCATAGGCAAAGCAGTTGAGCATTATGACTCCTGCAACGGCAAAAATCAAGACTGACAAAATGATTTCCACTAGAGAAACTTCGAGATTGATTGATAACTTGTTTTTCAACTGATCACCGCCTAATTGTCTGAGTATAAGTTTAAAACCAGTTCTGAACTGTCAGTGCTGCTATTTACTGCGAACTTATACAGATTATCCTTTATTTTAGTTATTTCAAGACTGTCACAATCAACAATCTTCATGCCTTCTTCAGGCAGAAAAGAAGTGTTTTCGTCTGTGAACATCTCATAAATTGCATTGTCATAAAAATAAATCCATGTTTCGTAATTTTCATCATCATAAGTTTCGTTTATTACAACAGCGTTATTGTTTACGTAATCTCTTATTTCAACAAGTCCATGCTTATCTGCCTGACGAACTTTGTTAGCTATGTATGATAATGATACTCTAATTTCATAATTGCTGTCTCTGTCCTCGTTGATGTTTACATATATATTTTTGCCCAAAACAATAATCATCACTGATAATATTACAATGATGAGATAAAGGAGCATTATAAATATAAATTGAAATGAGAACTGTTTTGAAAAGTTTCTTGAATTCATAATAATCCTTTCCATTATTATTTGTTGAAAACTTCTATTTCAGGCATGATGTTTGAAGCAAATACATTGTAGCTTATAACATATTTGTCGTGGTTCACAACCAACCCATAATTTTCCTCCAGATATTCAATGTCGGGAGGATAGAAGCCTTCAATGGCATAGCACTGCACTGCGCTTCGTGTAATGGCATCAGTGAGTATTTCGTACATTTCATTATCACTGCCCTTTTGAGCGTTGTCTACTGACATGTATAAGAAAGCTGCAAAAAGGAATACAACGGCTACAGATAATATTTTAAGCTTTAATTTTCTCACGGTATCATTCCTTTCTGCTATCCTATTGATGACATTATGTTCATCAAAGGAAGCATTACAGATATGAGGATAAAACCTATAACAACGCACAAAATTCCAACCAGCACCGGTTCAATCAGTGCAACTGAATTGCTTATTGCCTGATCTGCCTCGTTTTCATAAATATTTGTTAGTTTTTTCATCACAATGTCCATTTCGCCGGTGCGCTGACCCATGTTCAGCATCTGTATGTGCATGCTTGAAAACATAGACAACCCTGACAATGAATCAAGAAAGTTCTCTCCTGAATTCATTGAGTTTTTACAAAGTTCAATTTTGCTTTTAAGTTCAGGCTCTTCAATTATATCGAGCAGAATATCCATTGAAGAATCTATGTTCATGCCGCTTGATAGTAGAAGTGACATACAGGAAGAAAATCTGTAGGCCGTAATTTTTTTCATTATTTTTCTGGTTGGGCCAAAAGAACTTAAAAATTTATTGAAGGATTTTTTACCTCCGGCAGTCCTGGTATATGTAAAAATTGCTGCAATGAGTATAAGGACTGCAATTGTTGCTGCCATTGTGAATCTTCCTGCCATTATTCCGGTTGAAAATGACATTACTGCTGATGACTCTCCCGGCAGCTCTCCTCCAAGCTCATTGATCATTCCCTCAAAAATAGGGAAGATTTTAGTAACAAGAAGAATTATTACAAAAGCCATCATGACAAACAACATGGCAGGATAAAATACAGAGTTCCTGATTTTGGCTTTAATGAAATCTTCTCTGTCATAATATTCTGACAATGAAGTCATCACATCCTCAAGCCTGCCGGTCACGCTTCCTATCTGGCTCATGCTTATTATATATGTAGGAAAGTATCCTGAGTTTTCCATTGCCTTATAAAGCGGCACTTTGTTGGAAAGCTCGTCCAGCACAACACCAAGCGCATTTTTAACATTGCTTTCCTCTATGTCGTTGTACATCCATTCTATCCCATCAGAAATAAGCATACCTGATTTCAATACCATCGCCACCTGCATGCAGAAAAACGACAGCTCTGATGAAGTCAATTGCTTTTTCTCTTTGTTTTTCAAAACAACACCCCCTGCCTGTAAACGGTTCTTTTGACTAATTATATTACACATGTATTCAAAACTCAACAAAATAATACATATATTTACATATTAATATAAATATAAAATGAATTAACTTCCTATATTTAAATCATAATAAGTTTGTTGAAGAGAATTAAAAAAGTGCAGCTAAAAGTAAAATAGGGGATTGACAAAGCGACATAAGTGAGCTAAAATATAAAAGCACTTCGGGTTCAGATACAAAACAATCAATAAAAAAACGAAAAAGAAGTGAAAAACCAGTTGACTTTATCACCGGGTTGTGGTAAACTGACAAAGCTGTTGAACTCCGCAGCGAAATGAAATAAAAGATAGTTTTGAAAAGAAGAAAAAACTTCTTGACAAAGAAAAGCTGATGTGATAAACTATTAAAGCTGTCTCCGCAAGAGACGGCGAGTCAAGAAAAAAGAAATAAAAAAGTTCTTGACAAGTTAAAGCAAAAGTGATAAACTATTAAAGCTGTCTCAGCTGACAGCGACGAACTTAGACAATAAAACAGCATAAGAAACCTTTGAGAGTTCT
>NZ_JAJUJR010000360.1 GCF_029265225.1 Sedimentibacter sp. | reverse complement strand
GGCTGATAAACATAGTAAAGCTTTCTTTTTAGATTCATACCGTCAACGTTCAAAATGAATGCTTTACCTTCTTCCACTTCTTTTTCTACCGCTTTTTTTGGAAGGACGGCAAGTCCTAAGTTGTTTGTTATGAATTTCTTGATGATGTCATTGTCCTCTGCCTGAATTACAATGTTCAGGTCGCTGAGTTTGATTTTCTTACCATTCAGATAGTTTTCAAACATATGCAATGTTGCAGAGCCTTTTTCCCTCACAATGAACTTTTGCTCAAGGAGATCAGCAGCCTTTATTTTACGGCCCTTGAACTCTTCCATTTTTTCGACAGATGCCACAACAACAACTTCATCTTCGGCAATGCATATGCTTTTTATTTTTTTGTTCTTGGACAATATTCCTGTGAAACCAAAGCTCGTGAATCCTTCTTCGATGTTTTTGAACACCATGTCCGAGTCTATTTTTTTAATAACATATGTTGTTTCAGGATACATTTTGTTGAACTCGATTATCAAATCGTGTATGTAGTAATCTGCAGGCATTGAACTTGTATAAACAGTCAGATTTCCCCTAACCATGTCGTCTTCACTTCTAAGCAGGGAGTAAATTTTGCTTTCTTCGCTTAAAACGCTTTTGGCATATTTGTACAAAATGTATCCTTCTTCAGTTGGCACTATCTCTCTGCCGCTTTTTTTAAAAAGCTCAGCACCGAAATCCTTCTCAAGAAGCTGCATTTGTTTGGAAACAGCAGGCTGTGTTATATATAGCTTTTCTGCTGCCTTTGAAATATTTTTCAAATTAATTACTTCTATAAATGTTCTCAGGTAAGATGTATTCATAATTAAACCTCGTCCTATATTGGCTGAATTCCCATTCCCACTGCTTCATGCTCAAAACCTCTTCTTGGTGAGCCTATTTGTCCATATAGAACAACGGCAATCCAATTTCCGCTGGAAGGTTCGTCCTCGATTAATGTGCCTCTTACAATTGTAAATGTAAGTCCTGCGCTTCTTAAAACTTCTCCGAGCATGACCTGTCCCCTGCAGTAACCGCTGAGGGCTTCTATGATAGCATGATACAGTGCGTGTTCCTCATGGTAGTTCTCACGAATGATGTCTTCTCTTGAAGCCGCAGTCTCTATGGCTGCCACAATTTTCTTCGCATCCATTGAACCGGCCTGACCCTTGTAAATGACATAGTTCTTTTTTTCATAATATTCCTTGAGATTATCCATGTCGCCGTCATCAATGGCCAGCAGCAATGCAATTTTACCAATACCTCGTTTATTCATGACTACCTCTTTAAATGAGTTATATGTGACTAGCTAATTATACCATTAAAATGGGGATAACTCCAATATTTTTTTCTCATAAAAAAGTGTTTCTTCCTGAAGAACATCGGCTTTCTTTTTATATTCAAGAACAAAATCCTTATCACTTATTGTTTCAAGGTTTATTCTTACGTTTAAAAGAGCCGACAATACTGCTGTCCTTGCCAGCATTGCAGCCACAAGGCCGTCTGTGACAGCATTTGAATTTCCTCTTGCAACAACCCCTTCAGCCAGCGGAAGGATTTCAAAGGATGTTTGGGCAACCTGAAGAGGAACGGCTGCTGCTGTCTTTGCACTTTCTTCTATGGCCTTGTTTCTCAGCTGTACTTGTTCATTATTTTCCTTTGGCATCTTATATGCTTCCATGACTTTGTTGTAAGCATAGCTGTCTCTTTCAATGTCATCAAGAAGCTTGCTTCTAAGAGCCATTGCCTTATTTTTTACTTCATTCATTTCAGATTCGACTTCAATGTATTTTTTCTTGCCTGTTGTCAAATTTGCAACCATTTCTGCAAGAGCAGCGCTCAATGCTCCGCAAAGGGCAGCAATGCTTCCTCCTCCAGGAACTGGAGAATTAGAAGCAACAGCTTCTGCGAATTCGTATATGGATTTATTTTTCATGTGGGTTCCCCTTTACAATTTCTCCGTTTTTAATAACTGTTTCAACTATGTTTACTGCTGCATGATATGGAAGGAAATGAATGGAAGGATATTCAAGAATTATTATGTCTGCCTTCTTTCCTTTTTCGATGCTTCCTATTGTGTCAGCCCTGCCCACTGCAGCAGCAGCGTTTATTGTTAGTGCTGTTATTATTTCTTCTATGGACAGTTTCATGTGAATTGCTGCCAGCGCTATGACAAGTGGTATTGAATTAGTGAAGCAGCTCCCCGGATTGAAATCCGTAGCAAGCGCCACAGCACAGCCATGGTCTATCATCATTCTGCCTCTTGCATATTCTTCCTTAAGACAAAATGCAGTTGCTGGCAGAAGTGTGGCAATTGTTTGTGACTGTGAAAGCATTTTTATACCTTCATCGGAAGACTGCAGCAGATGGTCTGCAGAAACACAGCCCAGTTCAACTGCAAGTTCTGTACCTCCTAGCTGAACCATTTCATCGGCATGAATTTTTAGTTTTAATCCTGCTTTTTTGGCTTTATTGCGACCACATCAGTAATTTTATTTTCTGTTTTCTTTTCCATACTGCAAATTTACGAAAATTGTTTTATCCTGTTGTGTATTTTTGACTAAATTTTATAATTATGGACATACAAGTTTTAAAAAGAACAGCAAGCAATACTACTGTTCAAAATTCGTC
>NZ_JAJUJR010000167.1 GCF_029265225.1 Sedimentibacter sp. | reverse complement strand
TCGCCGTCCTTCACGAATTTTTCAATAAGCTGCACAATCACTTCAGTGTCCGTGTCGCTTGTAAATTTAGTGTCTTTTAAATATTTTTGTCTTAATTCAACTTCATTTTCAATTATTCCGTTGTGTACCAGAGTAAAGCGTTTTGAGCTGCTCTGATGAGGGTGAGAGTTTATCTGGTTTGGCACTCCGTGTGTCGCCCATCTTGTGTGACCTATTCCAAGCATTCCTGTAACCTTGTTATCCAGGCATTCTCTCAATTTAGCTATTCTTCCTTTTTCCTTGCATATATAGACATTATTGTCATGGGCAATTGCAATACCTGCTGAGTCATAACCCCTGTATTCCAACTTTTCCAGTCCGCCTAATATTATTTCCTTCACATCTTCATATCCGATATAACCTACTATTCCACACATATCAATTCTCCATTCTTTTTTTAATTATAACCAGGCTTGAAATAAAATATTTTCCAAGCATAAGGCAATTGACTTTCAGAACACGTCAAAAAAGTCTAGTTGCAAATTAACATTGTCATAATATAAATTATATTACGACTTTTTTATTTTACTTCATTAAATTAATTAGTGGGATTGTAAACCAGATTGATATTATTTCAATAAGATGTGAAAGTTATTGATTTCATTTTGTTTTGACAGTCACCCGTCATATTTGCTGAAACCATATCGATGTAACTGCACCGCAGAGCATCCGCCGAATATTCGATAACTCTGTCCTCGTCAACTTTAAAAAGTTCTGGCGCTATAATACAATAATCTGAGATTAGCTTCCCCATACTCTCCTTTCTTTTTTATTATTAATTTATGAAAATAAAAAAAATTAGTTACTTTGTATTTTTTATTTTATCACAAAACAAATAAATAGTACATGATTTTTTTGAAATAATATAAAATGCAAGTTGAAATGTTTCCAACAGTCGACCTATTGTTCATTAATTTGCCATGTATTATATTAAATCTCGTGTCAATAATATGATTAGAAAGTCAATCTTCAAATTGATTTTCAGGAAAAATTTAATCTGTAAATTAAAATTGACCTGCAATACATAAAACATAAATGTACTCAGGTTGATAGGGCCCGGGAAGTATAATTTACCAACTAAACAATATCTTACATGATTAAATTGAAGACAACTGACAATAATAACACTACATCATTAATGAAAGGAGAAACAAAATTATGGCAACAAACAACAGCGGAAGCAACAATATAGTTGTACCAGAAGCAAAACAGGCATTAAACCAAATGAAGGCTGAAATAGCTAATGAATTGGGATTAACTAACTATGAACAGGTAGACAAAGGTAACCTTACTGCAAGACAGAATGGTTATGTAGGCGGATACATGACTAAGAGACTGGTTGAAATGGCTCAGAGACAAATGAGCGGAACTTCAGGCATGGGCTCAACTAAATAAGTAAGAAAAAAGAATATTGATATAAAATTGGTGAACAGGGTTACTGTTCACCAATTTTTATGGTTTACCAATCTTTGTTTACAGGCATTTTCATGAGTCTTCCGTATCCGTTGAATGAATCCTCATAGTGGTATACATAATCCGTCTTAGGATCAAGAATTATGAGTTTTCCTGCTTTTTGTGCCAGGCTCCTGAGATACCCTGCTCCGGACGGATAATCTGTTTCAATCTGGAACCAGGTGTATTCACCGCCGCCGTTATTTTTATACATGTTGTAAAAATCCTCATACCTTGGCGATTCTGCTTCAGGATATCTGCTTGTCAGGGCAAACCCTCCTGGTTCAAGGTAAACCTTGAGATTTACGCTGCTGTTTGGCAGTACTGACGGAATTTTCAAATCAACAACCGGTTTAAAAACCTCATAGATTGCTACCCCGTCAATAAATCCACCGGTTAGATAATCAACCGTGTAGCCGTTAAGTCCATAAATAAAATGGTTTCTGTATTCTGTTGATGTTATAGTACCTAAATTAGGATCATAATTGTACTTGTTCGTGTCATTTGTGAGAAAAAGTCCTGTTGGGTCATATGATGTTGCATATATTCCATTTCTGTCAAGCCTGAACTGCACGTTTAAATCCAGTGTTCCCGGGACAGAAGGATAATCTGTGTCATTTCTAACTTCAATTTCCACATAGGCTGGATTATACATGTAATCAGGATTTAATTTCAAAAATGGAGCATTAACAGGGTTTTCATCTCTTTTATTGTTTGCGTTTTTAAATTCGGTCACAATACCTGAAGCAGCTTGTTCTGTCATTTCTTCTGTTATTTCATTTGGCGGAATTCCTGCTTCTGTCAGTGCTACCTGAGCCAGATATGATATATTGTCTTCAGCGAGTTTTTCAAAGTTTGGCAATGTGGGAGGTATTCCTACTGACATCAGCCCATAATTTATCAGCCCTTCAAGAGCCACCGCCAGATATTCCCTGAATGCAGGTAATGGGAATACACTTACAACAGTTTCAATGAGCTTTTTCTTAATGGCTTCATATTTTTGCTGTATATCAGCATAAATTTTCCCCAGTGTAGAAACCAAATCAACAAAGAAACCTACAACACCATCATAAAGTTCTTCATACCACGGCTTATCTTTTTCCTCAGGTTTAGGTATGTAGACATTTCTGCCTTCAGGAATAACCCTGTGGATTGCAGCTTCATATTCCGGATAACTGCCGTTTGGATACATCAATGCTTTGATATTAGGTGACAGTGTCTCTCCATTATACTTCCACTTGTTGATTATTTCATTGGGTTTAGGTTCCCTGAATACATACTAATGTGAAAGATACTCAGGGTCTGCCCATTCGATTGACTTGTATCCTGTAATCCTTACGCTTGGTATGGAATAATCAATTACAACAGTCTTGTCATATTTAGATGGAGGAACAGGTGGTGCAATTATTGTAACCGGTTTTCCAAATCCATACTGCACCTTGACAACATCTGAGTATATTGTCTTTTCCCTGCCGGGCTGTTCATCTTCAGCTATAGCTATGACTCTTACATTGTATTCTATGTACTGTTCTGCAGCCATCTGTGCAGGATCTTTTCCGAACTCCTTAAATGGCACCAATACGGAAGGAGTATAACTTCCGCTGTAAAGTTCAGATTTCTGATACTCTTTTTCATAAACCAGATTATTTTTATCTAGATAAGTCTGCTCGTCATAAAAATCTTCGTCGTATACCTGGACTATTACTCTTGATGCATCATCATCCAGATTGCTCAATTGGAAAAGCCTGGTTGTCGTTGAAGTTGGGTCCACGCTTACGTTGTTGCCGTTTGACCATGGGTCGTGAACCGGTTCATCGACGGTTTCAGCCTGGCTGCTTCCAAGACATGATTTTGGTGTCCACAGCTCAAATGCAGCCTGTGTATTCTGAATTTTAGAAATAACTTTTTCGCCATACAAGACAGCAATTCCTCTTCCAGGATCTCCGATGGGATTTCCCGATGCGTCAACTGCAACAGCCCTCACATAGAATGTTTTCTGGGTTTGAGGAATTGGGTTTCTTACAAGTTTTAATGCTTCAAGATTAACTTTTGCAAAATCCACTGAAAATTCCTTTGCACTGACTGCTGCTTCACCTGTCATGACAATTCCTGGATGTGTTTTAAAATCATTTTTAAATCCCGAAAACTGAACAGCTGAAACCTGCCATAGAACCTTTGCAGCTCCAGGAGCATTGTTCAGTTTGTAAGAAAACCATCGGACATTATCTGCATTCTTGTCTACGAAGGAGCCAAAATCTGACTTGGTGTAAACAGGCCCTTTAGCCCTTTCTTTGATAGGAGGCTGGTAGTAGATTACAGGAATTTCTATTTTTGGAGGATTTATAACCGGCGTATCCAGATCAGGGATCTCAGGTATCTGAGGTATATTAGGAACAATTACAGGGTTTGACAATGCAGCATATATCTCAGAATACTTAATATCTTTTTGTTCTGATGAAAATACAGGCAACGTGCTTGGTTTTCCTGCCTTAGTTGAAACAAAAAGTTCTGTTCTCACATCAAATTTAGGGAAGAAAATATTGTTTGAAATCATTGTGAATTCATACTTTTTCTGAAAGTCCTTTATTGGTGCAGGTCCTTGTTCAACAGTTACGGTTCCTTTTATTCCTGCTTCCTGTGATGCAGCATCAGCGCTGTATTTTTTGTATGTGCGAAGTAAAAGGACTATGGCCTGCTCTCTTGTTGTGTTTGACAGAGGATCTATTGTGTCCTGTGACACACCCTTCATGATTTCATTTTTGTATGCAAATTTCATTGCATCAGTTGCCCAGGCTGCTATTTTTGAAGCATCCTTAAACGGGAAATTTCCAGATGTATCCTTGTCAAGATTAAGTACACACACAGTAAGCGCTCTGTAAATCATGACGCAGATTTCCTGCCTAGTAATGTTTGCAGACGGAGAAAACAAATCTGCAGCTGTTCCCTTGACAATCCCCAGTTTGTATGCCTTTAATATTTCCTTATTGTCAGTATCCTTGAAAATATCATCCGCTGCAGTGGGTACTGTACCTGTAAGCTTTTCATAAAGCTTTATGACTAAGGTGCAGAATTCTTCTCGAGTAATGTTTTTTTTGAAACTGCTCATCACATCTGAATATGTGAGAGAAAGCCCGTAAGCCTCTTTTATCTCAGGTTCCGCCCATGTACTTTGGGTTCCGTCAAATTGGACGGAATCAATGTCACCAAAAACTTGAAAAGGTACTGCAACATTCATGAACATAGAAATTAAAACAATGACAGCAGTAATGTGTTTAATTCGTGATTTCATGTTCTCACTCCTTTTATTATTTTCACATTAACTTTCTGCAGTTTTATTATGTTAATTTAATTATATTATAAACTCTATTCATGTCAATTCATATTTATGAAAAGAGTTTTATTGAATGTTGTCACAATGCTTTGCCACAAAAACAGGTGAACAGAATTACTGTTCACCTGTATCAAGCCTTTAAATTTTTTGTTACTTGCCCTTAGTTAAACAAATTATAACCCTAATGCAATAACTCCTATTGCACAGGCTGCTACTGTGATTATTGGTACAATTACTGATATTATGAATGCATGGAAATATGATTCTTTATGAGTAACTCCCAAGTAATCAAATACAAGGAAGAATGATGTTGAATGCGGGAGTGAATCCAATGTACCTGCAGCTATTGATATGAGCCTGTGAAGTATTCCCAGGTTCACACCGGATGCAACAAATTTTTCTGCCAATGTTTCTAATGTGATTGTCAAACCGCCGGATGATGAACCTGT
>NZ_JAJUJR010000291.1 GCF_029265225.1 Sedimentibacter sp. | reverse complement strand
TTATTGTTTGCAGCCCATTCATCAACGGCTATTTTTCCGCTTACATCCGTAGCAGTTGTTATCACTGGGCGGCCTCCGGTAATTTTTGCAATTTTTTTAGTCAGCTTGTTAGCTCCACCCATGTGACCGCTTAGAAGAGAAATGACATTATGACCATTTTCATCCATGCATATTACGGCAGGGTCCTGAAGTTTACTTTTAACAAATGGAGCAATGGCTCTCACTGCAATTCCTGCTGCACTTACAAATATTACCGCATCCTTTGAGTCAAATGACTGTTTTACGTATTGGTGCAGATTTTTGATTGGATTTATGTGTTCCTTCAGTGAAGAGTATTTATCAGGTGCAAATACCTCAATTTCATCTTTCACAAGGGCATCTGTCATTTTGCCGCACAACAGTATACCCTTCCGTGAAAATGCGTAAATATCTATTTTCATTTGGAAATACCGACAATTTTGTATATTTTTTCCATGTCAATAGACTTTCTGACACAGTCTGCCAATATGTCATATTGTGATTCCTTGTACATCTTCATATCAAATTTTTCCGCGTTTTCAAGATCTATGCCTTTTCGTTCTGCAAGAATTTGAACAATTGTATCTGCAACTTTCATATTGTCAAATATGCCGTGGATGTAGCTTCCTGCAACATTTTTAAAAGCACAGCCATCCTGTTTGCCATGTGCTGTTAAAAGAGACTTTCCTTCCATTACTACTGTATCTCCCATATGTATTTCATATCCTGCAACTTCAATGCCGGAAAGCGGACTGAAAAATCCTTCTGTTTCATTTATTATTCCTGTGGTCTGAACAGTTGTCTTTTCTTTGTAAAATGTAGTATCCATTTTCAAGAGTCCAAGTCCTGTAATGCTGCCTCCCCCTTCCACATTTTCAGGGTCGTTGATTGTTTCCCCAAGCATCTGGTAACCTCCGCAAACACCAAACACAGGATTTCCTTCACCGGCAAAACGTAATATTCTTGCTTCAAGGCCTGACTGCCTCAGCCATTTTAAATCATCTATTGTATTTTTTGTTCCGGGAATAATTATCATGTCAGGATTTCCAAGCTCCCTTGTATTTGAAACATACCTTAAGGAAACAGCATCATTCATGGAAAACACATTGAAATCAGTGAAGTTTGAAATTCGTGGAAGCCTTATTACGGCTATGTCAATCAATTTTTGTTCATGTGTGTTTGTAAGGCGCTCTGAAAGGCTGTCCTCGTCGTCTATATCAACTTTCATGTACGGAACAACGCCCAGCACATCAACATTTGTTATGTCTTCAAGCATTTTAAGACCCAGCGTCAATAAGTCCACATCACCTCTGAACTTGTTTATTACAAATCCTTTGACCCTTGCCTTTTCTTCCTCATCAAACAAAAGCATTGTTCCTGCCAATGATGCAAAAACTCCTCCTCTGTCAATGTCTCCCACAATTATTACAGGTGCGTCGGCAATTTTTGCCATGCCCATGTTGACAATGTCCTGCTGCTTGAGATTTATTTCAGCCGGGCTGCCTGCACCTTCAATGACTATTATGTCGTATTCCTCTGACAATGAATTAAATGATTTTGTTATGTGAGGAATCATGTCTTCCTTGTATGTGTAGTACTCACCTGCAGTCATGTCCCTGAAAACCCTTCCGTTTAACACAACCTGTGAACCCTTGTCGCCGGTTGGCTTAAGGAGAATTGGATTCATTCTCACATCAGGCTCTATGCCACAAGCTTCTGCCTGCATAACCTGTGCCCTTCCCATTTCATAGCCGTCACGGGTGATAAATGAGTTTAAAGCCATGTTTTGAGACTTAAAAGGTGCAGTCCTGAAACCGTCCTGTTTGAATATCCTGCAAAGAGCTGCCGTTATGAGACTTTTGCCTGCATTTGAAGTTGTTCCCTGAACCATTATTACCTTAGCCATAATATCATTCCTTCCATACTTTTTCTAAACAAATCACATCAACATTCCCTTTTTCATGTCTTCCTGTAAGGGAGCTCGTTTGATGGTCTGACAAAATTATTATTTTTGTGTCATCTGCATTGTTATATATTTCGCTTATAAATTCACTGTCTATTCTTTCAATGAAACTGATTTTTCCTGAGAGATCCTTTCTGTGAGAAGCTTCATCCGTACCGTTTATGTGTGCAATGACAACATCATGGCTCTTTATTTCCTTAAGGACTGCAGATGCTTTTTCCCGCAAATCAGTACTTACATCTCCTGTTGAATTTTTTAATGGAACAACATCAATATTCATGGCTTTTGCAATGCCCCTTACTATTTCAGCACTGCAAACGCACGAACATGTCTTGTTGTGGAGTTCATGAAAGGACGGAATCTCTGAACACTCTGAAGGTCCCCAGGGATAAAACATGTAGCTTTTGCCGTTTATATAAAATTTGTTTTCTAAAGCAAATTCTTTTAAGATTTCAATATTTTCAAAATTGTCTAAAATTTCATCCATATCAATTCCCACGTTTTCGTGGGGAGGCATGTTGTTCATGGTCATGATTTCATGACTCTTTTTAAGCACAATCAAATTGCGGTAGCCGCTGATGTGATAAAATTTAATCTCTCCTGTTGTTTTCACATTAAGAGATGCTTCTTTCATCTGCACATCAGTGAGATTTTTACCGTTGAAGGAATCCATTTTATCGTCTTTGATACCTATGAGATTGCATCTTAAAACTGCCTCATCATTACCAATATGGATGTCTGAAGCCAGAGCCTCAAGATATGCCCTGTTTTTTGGAATATGATGTTCATCAACTCCAAGGATTGACAAAATACAGTTTAAGCTGTCCGGCTGCATGTGCGCTGGGTAAAAAGTTTTTTGGCTGTGATGTCCTTGTTCAATAATTTTATCTAAAAACGGAGTGCAGGCAAATTCAAGGGGAGTTTTATTTCCAAGTTCATGAATTTTATCTTCGCTCAGCCCGTCTATTATCACCAGTATTGTTTTCATTGTATACCTGATATTTCTTTTAATTTTTCGATGAATATTTTATTCTCATGTTCTTTTTTAACTGCTATCCTGTAGTATTCTTCGCTTAAATTTCTGTAATTTGAACAGTCTCTGATGAGTATTCCCTTTTTAAGCATTTCTTCTTTCAAATGCGGAATTTTTGTTTTAAAAAACACATAATTTGCATGGCTTTCATAAGTCTTGATATTTAATGCGTTAAGTTCTCTTACAAGATACTCCCTTTGCCTGCTCACATACTCCACGGTTTTTTTCACATATTCTTTTTCCTTTAATGAAGCTATTCCTGCAGCCTGAGCAATGGTTGAAACATTCCAGGGAGGGCCGGAACTTTTAAGTCCATTGATTAAATTTTTATTTGACGACATGCAGTATCCAAGACGCAATCCGGGAATTGCATAAATTTTTGTAAAAGCCTTTAAAACAATCACGTTGTCATATTCCTTAAGTCTTTGTACAACGCTGTATTTATTTTTGTTTTCTGCAAAATCAAGAAAACATTCGTCAACAACAAGCCATGTATTATTTTTTTTACAGCAGACTGCTATTTTTTCAACAATGCTGCC
>NZ_JAJUJR010000210.1 GCF_029265225.1 Sedimentibacter sp. | reverse complement strand
TACATTCACAATGAATTTTTTCTTGTCGTTTTCAGTCATATCCGCCTCTTATTTTATTTATATGAACAATTATAATATTAATGAAGGTTATTTGCAACTGACATTATGAAATGTGACTGTTTAATTTTATTGAATTAATATTTTGCTTATAATATAATTGACTAAACTTATTTAATTAGGGATTATAATATTACAGTATTGCAACAGCTGAAGGGAGATTAAAGATGAGAGAAATTAACGTTGAAGAAATAACTAAGACAGTTGAAAAACTTGCAATAGAAGCAAATTATTATCTACCTCAAGATGTTAAAAAAGCATTAGAAGATGCAGTGGGCAAGGAAGAATCACCTCTTGCCAGGGATATCCTGGAGGACATTCTGAAGAATCAGGAGATTGCAAGAACAAAGGATGTTCCTATATGCCAGGACACTGGACTTGCAGTTGTTTTTCTGGAGCTGGGACAGGAAGTACGACTTGTCGGGGGAGATCTTAATGCTGCCATAGATGAGGGAGTAAGAAGAGGCTATAAAAACGGATATCTTCGAAAATCAGCAGTTGATGATCCTTTCATGGTTAGAAAAAACACAGGTGACAACACTCCGGCCATAATTCACACAACAATTGTTCCGGGAGATAAAATAAAGCTTATACTTGCTCCTAAGGGCGGCGGAAGCGAAAACATGAGCGCCTTATGCATGCTTAAACCTTCAGATGGCGCGGAAGGCATTAAGAAGTGTGTTATTGACGCTGTAGACAAGGCTGGATCAAATCCATGTCCTCCTATTATAGTGGGAGTAGGAATTGGCGGCACAATTGAAAAAACAACCTTGATTGCCAAACAGGCACTTTTGAGAGAAGTTGGACAGCACCATCCAAATCCGGTAGTGGCAAAAATGGAAGAAGAGCTTCTTGAGGAAATAAACAAGCTTGGTATCGGCCCTCAGGGATTTGGAGGAAGAACCACAGCCCTTGCCGTAAACATAGAAACTTTTCCTGCGCACATTGCAAGCATGCCTGTTGCCATAAACATTCAGTGCCATGTGGCAAGGCATAAAGAAGCAATTATATAACTGGAGGTAGAAATGGCTAAGATAATTAATTTGCCGCTGACTGACGAAACAGTGAGCGATTTGAAAGCAGGAGACAGAGTTCTTCTTAACGGAATCATGTACACAGGCAGGGATGCTGCCCACAAAAGGATTGCAGAACTAATAAACAAAAATGAAGAACTTCCCATGGACATAAAAAACCAGACAATTTATTACGTTGGACCTTGTCCTGCAAAGCCGGGACAGGCAATAGGCTCTGCAGGTCCCACAACAAGCGGAAGAATGGATGCCTATGCACCGCTTTTGATGGATCACGGACTTAAGGGAATGATTGGCAAAGGACTTAGAAGCAAGCAGGTTATTGATTCAATAATAAAGAACAATGCAGTTTATTTTGCAGCAATAGGGGGAGCAGGAGCACTTCTTGCGGAAGCCATCAAGGAAGCAGAAGTAATAGCTTTTCCAGATCTGGGGGCAGAAGCAATATACAAACTGAGAGTTGAAAATTTCCCTGTTACCGTAATAATAGACAATAAGGGAAATGATTTATATAAATCTGGGAAAGAACAATATAAAAAATAGGAGGTAACATGATAATAAGTACTAAAACAAAATTAGTCGGGCTGCTGGGCTATCCCTTGGGACATTCGATGTCTCCTGTTATGCATAACGCTGCATTTGAGAACTTAAGCCTTGACAAAATTTATATTCCTATAGAGGTATTGCCTGAAAATCTTGAAACAGTTGTAAAAGGCATGACTAAGATGAACTTCGAAGGATTTAATGTGACTATACCTCATAAGATAGAAATAATGAAGTATCTTGACGAAACAGACGAATATGCAAGATGCATCGGTGCAGTCAATACCGTCAAAATCAAGGACGGAAAGCTTAAGGGCTATAACACCGACGGCATAGGTTTTTTAAGGAGTTACGAAGAGAGCACCAAGGACAAAATTGAAGGAAAAAATGTGTTCATAATTGGTTGCGGAGGAGCTTCAAGAGCTGTAAGCATGACTCTGGCGTTGAACAAGGCAAACAAAATATACATATGCAACAGGACTCATGATAAGGCGTTAAATTTGGCAGAGGACATTAAAAGACAGACGAAAATTCGATGCGAAGCCGTATTGTATGACCATGAAGAAGTAATAAAAGCATTGCAGGACACAGACGTGCTTATCAACACAACAAGCGTGGGCATGTCTCCAAACATTGAAGAGAGTCCCCTGGACAAGAGACTTTTGGACAAGAGGTTGACGGTATGCGACATTGTGTACAACCCAAGAAAAACAAGGCTGTTGAAGGATGCAGAAGAAAAAGGCTGCCGGATTGTTGAAGGGTTAGCAATGCTTGTTTACCAAGGTGCAGAAGCTTTTGAAATATGGACAGATGTAAAAGCTCCTTCTGACATAATGTTTGAAGTTTTGAAAGATTTTTAAAAAAACACCATTTAAATAAAATGGACAATTGTAAAAAATGGATAGCCAACAGTAACATTAATCATTACAAGTTTCTTTTCGAATGGTATGAACATTTTTTGTAAATACGAAATCTAGTAACTGTCATTCTAACGGTATATATAATTTACTATAAAAATGTTCTTCACCATTTTGATGAAAAGAGACTTCATTAACATAAAATAATTCACCAGTTATTTCAATATTATTATTTATTATAAACCCTTGAAGTTTTTCTGCATAATTTTCAATTAATTTACCATTAAGATAATGTCTGATAGGACATATAATGCTTAACTTAGAAGTACGGACATAAACAGGTTTAGAAATATTTAAATCTAATAAATTCAAATATTTTTCTTCTACTGCTAATCCTATTTTTAATGAAGAACTACCATTGCTTAAACTTTCTAAAGAACAAGGGGAATAATTTAAAACAAATAACATATGCTCTGCCCATTGAACAAAGTGTTTTAAATAGCTGTCTTCTATGGTAATTTCATTATCTACCATATAATCAAAGCAATAAAATGTAGGGCTTTTATCTATTTTAAATTGGATTTGTTCGTCCAGTAATTTTCTGGTAAAGGATAAATGGCTTTCCATTCTTTCAATAAGGTTTTTTGTATACTCATACTCTTGTTTTAATAATTGTGTATTATTATTAAACGTATCATAGTATTCTTGAAGAGAAAACTCCTTCATTGATTGGGAAATATCTGCCAGACTATATCCAGCATTACGCATTTTCCTCATTGCAAGCAATCTGCCGACTGATATAGGATTAAAATGTTTGTAAGTACTGTCATTATCTTTTTTAGGTTCTATTATTTCCAGTTTTTGATAGTTTCTTAATGATTCAGTTGTAACACCCAACAATTTTGAAATTTCCCCAACACGGTATTTAATGCAAATCGCCTCCCTGTTATATATATAACAATTATACTATGTTTTTCTGATTTTGTAATTATAATAAAAAATAAAGACTCAAATATTTCGAGCCTTTATTTTGACTAATATAAATTATTTTCCTAATACTCTTTCTGCTATTATTTCGCCAGCTAAGTAACCGGAAGTGAAAGCCCATCCTTGAGCTGCTCCTCCAAATGTAACATATGGTTTCTTTTCAGTAAAGAGTACACCCATGGAATCTGTTCCTACAGCATATAAATTATTTACTGGTGTTTTGCCATCTGTCATGAGCACATTAAAGTTTTCATTAATATTCAAACCGCCGCAAGTGCTGTAGCAATACGGAGTTCCTACAACTGCATAGTAAGGTCCTTTACCTATTTCTACTAAAAATTCAGCAGGTTTTTTAAAATCTAAATCTTGACCACTTTGACAATAGCTGTTATATGTAGCTACTGTTTTTTCTAAAACAGCAGGATCTACACTTATTAATTTTGCTAATTCTGCTATAGTATCTGCCTTATAAACAAATCCTGCATCAATAGCTGATTGTAAAACTTCATCTGTTTCAGGCAACGGTATATTAGCAGGAATTGCAGTTTGATGTCCTAAGTAACCAGTTCCTGGACCTTCTGATGCTATACTGAAACCATTTTCTTTAATTTTCTGTACTTGGTCATTTGACCAGATGCTATAATAATTGGCTCCAGACTTCCATGGATCCAACATTCCAACACCAGTTTCAGAAGTAAATCTTTTACCTTCCCTATTTATTGCTAATGAGTTTTTGGCAATTACCATATTAAGTGGAATATCACCAGGAGTCCAAACGGATGTTCTTCCTGTCATACGGCCAATTACTCCTGGAAGTTCATTTTTAGCATAATCTGTTAAGAAAGAAGGTGTTCCTGCCACATGAACCATAGGAGGCATACCTATATTATATGTGCCTGCTCCTATGTCTATTGCATTTGCAATCATTTTACCATCATTTTGATGCATCCCGTATTGTTTCCACTCACCATTTAACGGGTAATATTCATTGCTGAAATATTTTTTTTCCATTTCTACATTGCCAGCAAATCCGCCTGTTGCCAGAACGATTGCATCTGCATATATTTCATACTCTTTTCCGTCATAACTACGAGCTTTTACACCTTTTACAGTCTTGCTCTGGTTATCATACATTAATTCAT
>NZ_JAJUJR010000040.1 GCF_029265225.1 Sedimentibacter sp. | reverse complement strand
TATTGAACGTGTTGTAGTAGGGTCCAGGGCGCTTGTAGCTTCATCGCAAAGAAGTATGTCAGGATTTGTGGCCAGTGCTCTTGCAATGGCAACTCTTTGTTTTTGTCCGCCGCTTAGCTGGGATGGATATGACTTTCTTTTGTCTGAAAGTCCTACAAGTTCCAGACGTTCTGCAGCTCTCTTTCTTCCTTCACTTTTGCTCATTCCGCTTATTTCAAGAGGGAAGCAAATATTGTCTTCAACATTTCTCTGCATGAGCAGATTAAACTGCTGAAAAATCATTCCTATTTCCTGTCTCACATTCCTGAGTTCTTTTTCACTGAGAAGGGATAAATCCTTGTCCCCTATTATCACTGTTCCGCCTGTTGGCTTTTCCAGAAAATTTATGCACCTTACCAGCGTACTTTTTCCGGCGCCGCTCATCCCAATTATTCCAAAAATGTCTCCCTTGAGTATGTCAAGGTTTATACCGGAAAGAGCAGTCACTGTATTGTTCTGGCTTATATATTTTTTTTCTAAATCTACTAATTTAATCAATGGAGTTGTCCCCACAATGTTTCCTCCTTTATATAGCTATTATATCCTTCACTACCTCGCCTGCGATTATAAGTCCTGCTACAGAAGGAACAAAGGAAACACTCCCTGGTATTGCTCTTCTTGATGTGCATTTTCTCGTTGTGCCCGGCGGACAAACACAGCCTGTTTTACAGCTATTTTCCCCGCTGTCCGTTGGTGTTATAGGTTTTTCTTTTGAATAAACAACTTTTAACTTTTTAATTCCTCTTTTTTTAAGTTCATTGCGCATTACTTTTGCCAGCGGATCCATGGATGTCTTATAGATGTCTGTAACCTCAAACTTTGTGGGATCTAGCTTGTTTCCTGCTCCCATGCTGCTCATGATTGGTACACCGGCAGCATTTGCTCTCACTATGAGCTCAAGCTTTGCTGTTACAGTGTCAATGGCATCAACTATATAATCATATGATGATAAATCATAGTCATCTGCATTGTCCGGCATGTAAAAGCATGCATTTGTTTCAACATTGGCTTTTGGATTTATATCAAGTATTCTTTCAGCCATTACTTCAACTTTTTTTCTTCCTATTGTCTTCCTTGTTGCAATTATCTGCCTGTTTATGTTTGTCAGACACACCTTGTCGTCATCAAACAGCACAAAGCTTCCTACTCCGCTCCTTGCCAGGGCTTCAGCAACATATGATCCTACGCCGCCTATGCCGAATATGGCAACTTTTGCATTTTTTAATTTTTCCATGGCTTCTTCGCCTAATAAAAGCTGTGTTCTTGAAAATTCGTTTAACATATTACCTTCCTGATTTATATTGATTTATATTTATTTCAGTTATTGTTCCCAATTTTTGCACACGTCAATCCATTTTTTGCTTCTTGATGTTTTTTCCAGTTCATCAAGTGTAAGCTCAATTGCCGAATTGCTGCTGCCGCATGCAGGAAACATTGTTTCAAATCTTTTCATGGAATCATCCAGGTAGACATCAACATTTTCCGGAAGAGCAAACGGACAAACACCGCCTATGGCATGGCCTGTATATTTTACGGTATCTTCCGGAGCCAGCATTTTAGCCTTGAATCCAAACTGTTCCTTGAACTTCTTGTTGTCTATTTTTGCATCTCCTGCAACAACTATTACCATTGCGAATTCGCCATTGTAAAATGACAGTGATTTTGCGATTCTTTCTTCTTGTGTTCCGAGAGTTCTGGCAGCCAGTTCAACTGTTGCAGTCGATTCTCCCATTTCGAGAATATCCTTATCCTTGTTGAATTGTTTTAAATAACTTCTTACTGTTTCTACAGACATCCGTCGGCCTCCTATAAAATAAAAACCCTCTACAAAGAGAGGGCAATATACATTTACCGTCTCCTCATCTCCCAAAGAATCCTTTGTCGGAATTAGCACCTTTCAGCATACTGCAGGTTGCCGAGACATCACAGGGCCGATCCCTCCGTCTCTCTTGATAAGAAGTTTTTTCATTTAATTGATTAACGTTGTGACTACTTTATACCATACAAAATTATTTGTCAATGGTAAATTTTAATTTTTTTGAAATTTGTATATCTCATAGGCGATATCATCATGATAAAATATTGGAATTTCAATTATTTTTTTATTCATAAATTTTATATTGTTTCATTGAGAGCATTTTATTTGCAGCTTTGTTAAAGATTATCCATTTTACAAAAACGAAAAACCCAGTTTCTGAGAAAGTAATATAAACTATCATTAATTTTAATCTGCATGCATAAAATTACTTAGAGAAAAACCATAAAAATATAACAGTTATAAAATTCATTGATTCTGCCGCATACTTTAGTATTTTAATGTATTTGGGAGTGTAAACGTTTGTTTATTTATACCTCCGCATAAAAATATCTTCATTTTACCATTTAATTCTTTTAAATGTGCTATTTTTCGCATCAGATTGTCGAAAAAGATAAAAAAATTTTATGAATTGTTAATCAAGTATCAGCTCCGTGGAGAAAAAAGGAGCTTCAGTGAGATAAACTAACTTTCGATACATTTTTAACAATTTTGTTTAACTTTAACAAATAATTGGAACACTCAGTAAGGTTGAATTAATTTCAATATAGTAATAAAATGACTGTGGTTCATTTAATCAAAGGAATCATAATAATCTACATATGAATGTAATGGCAATTGCCAATACAATAAAAATTTAGGAGGAATTTTTATGTTTAAAAAATTCACAAATGGCTGTGTATATGTAATGAACAAATACCTGCCAGACGCATTTATCTTCGCTATTGTTCTGACAATCATCACATTTATCGGCGGCGTGACTTTAACAGGACAATCACCATTTCAAATGATTCTGCATTGGGCAGGACCAAAAGGATTTTTCGGATTACTTTCATTTACTATGCAGATGGTCTTGGTTCTTGTACTTGGAAGTGCAATGGCTCAGGCCAAAGTATTCAAAGATTTGCTTAAAAAAATAGCAAAGACTGCTAAAACACCTGCAAGAGGAATTATGATCACTGCTTTTGTATCAGTAGTAGCATGCTGGATCAACTGGGGATTCGGTCTTGTAATCGGAGCTTTGCTTGCAAGAGAAATCGCCAAAGAAGTAAAAGGAATTGACTACAGACTTTTAATTGCAACAGCTTATTCAGGTTTCGTCGTATGGCATGGTGGAATTTCAGGCTCTATTCCGCTGCAGGTAGCTAACCCTGGCGCTCTTGAAAAAGTAGCTCCAACAATATTTGACAGTGCATTTACCATAGCAACAAGCAATACTATATTCTCACCTATGAACCTGTTTATTTCAGGAATTATAATTTTTGGTCTTCCTTTTGTATGCAAGGCAATGATGCCTGACAAGGAACATACAATTGAAGTTGACCCTGCCAAATTAGTTGAAAAAGAAGCACGTTCAGAAGATGCAAGCAAATTTTCTCCTGCTGATAAAATGGAACGCAGCAAAATTTTATGGTTAATCACATTGGCACTTGGTTTTGTATATATAGTTTACAACTTTACAAAGGTTGGTTTAAACTTAAGCCTTGACTTTGTAAACTTCATATTCCTGTTTGTGGGAGTATTGCTCCATGGAAACCTGAGAAATTACATAGACGCAGTTAATGAAGCTGCTGCAAGCGCAGCCGGCATCATCCTACAGTTCCCGTTCTATGCTGGAATAATGGGAATGATGGTTGGAGCAAATCCTGATACAGGTATATCACTTGCAGGAGTTATATCCAACGGTTTCGTAAGCATTTCAAACAATGTGACTTTCCCGTTGTTCACATTCTGGAGTGCAGGTATTGTAAACTTCTTCGTTCCTTCAGGCGGAGGACAATGGGCAGTTCAGGCTCCTATAATGATGCCTGCAGGCCACGCTCTTGGAGTTGATCCTGCAAAGACAGCAATGGCTATTGCATGGGGAGATGCATGGACAAACATGGTACAGCCTTTCTGGGCACTTCCTGCACTTTCTATAGCTGGTTTGAGCGCAAAAGACGTTATGGGATACTGCGTAATCACGTTGTTGTTCAGCGGTATTATAATATCAGCCGGATTCCTGATTTTCTAGAAACAAACACAAGCTGTCCTGGCATTGCCGGACAGCTTTTTTATTTTGAAGAATATTCTTTACGATTTGCTATTTTATCTCACAAGCTTTTCAATTGAGAGACATTTTTTTAATTCTTCCAGTTTTTCCAATGACAAGGGGTCAACACCTTTAAGCCTGTAGATTGTGTTTAATTCCTTGTACTTGTAAAATCCAAGGGTGTGGTATGGAAAAAGTTCTACCTTTTTTACCATATCCTTTGTGAATGTGTTCACTTCCATTTCAAATTGTTTCATGTCATCGCAGGTGTCGTTTATTCCCGGCGTTACAACTTGCTTTAGCCATATGCTGCTGCCGTTTTTTATCAGCTCTTCCTTGAAGCGGTAATAGCTTTTCATGTCCATCCCTGTTATATTCTTGTACTTTTCAGGGTTTGAATGCTTTATGTCAAGAATCACCAAATCCGTGTACTTGAGAATTTCCCTGTACTCACCCATTCCCACACCTGCAGTGTCAAGAACTGTATGAATTCTTTCCTCCCTGCACAATTTAAGGCATTCCAGCAGGAATTCCGGCTGCATGAGAGGCTCTCCTCCCGAGAAGGTTACCCCTCCGTCGTTAAACTTGAAGTAGGGCTTGTATCTTTTAGCCTTTTCAACTATTTTTTCAGCTGTTGTCTTTATTCCCTTCTTAAATGCCCATGTATCGGGATTGTGGCAGTAGGCACATCTTAAACTGCATCCCTGGAAAAACACAACCATGCGTATGCCGGGCCCGTCGAGGGTACCTAAAGTTTCTATTGAATGAATGTATCCTTCCTTCAATTCATCACATCCTGTCGTGGAACGTCCTGCTGATAACATCAATCTGCTGCTCCCTTGTGAGCCTGTTGAAGTTGACAGCATATCCTGAAACACGTATTGTCAGGTTTGGATACTTGTCCGGATTTTCCATTGCATCGTACAATGTGTCGCGGTTCATTACATTTACGTTTATGTGGTGAGCATCCTGCACAAAATATCCATCCAGAATATTTGCAAGGTTGTCTATTCTGTGCCTGTCAAGTTTTCCCAGAGTTTCGGGAACAACCGTAAATGTATTTGATATTCCGTCCTCGCACACGTCTTTGTATTTTAATTTTGCCACTGAATTAAGGGATGCTAGTATGCCGCTTTTATCTCTTCCATTCATTGGATTAGCTCCCGGCGCAAATGGCTCGCCTGATTTTCTTCCGTCCGGAGTGGCTCCTGTTTTCTTTCCATACACAACGTTTGATGTGATTGTGAGAACTGAAAGCGTGTGGTGTGCATTTCTGTATGTCTTGTGTTTTTTTAGTTCCTTTGAGAAAAATTCCAGTACTTCTTCAGCAATCATGTCGACTCTGTCGTCATCGTTGCCGTACATGGGGAATTCGCCTTCAATTTGGAAATCAACAGCAATTCCGTTTTCGTCACGAATTGGTTTAACCTGTGCATACTTTATTGCGCTCAGGGAATCGGCAACAATTGAAAGACCTGCCACGCCAAATGCCATGAGCCTGCCCACATTGTAGTCATGAAGAGCCATGAGGCCTGCCTCATAAGCATAGTTATCGTGCATGTAATGGATTATGTTCATTGTGTTAACGTAAAGTTCTGCAACATATTCCATTACTTTTTTATAGCTTTGGAGAACTTCCTCATAATTTAAAACTTCAGAATCAATTTTTTCTATATTTTCTATGACCTTGATTTTATTTTTCTCGTCAATGCCGCCGTTTATGGACATAAGAAGAGACTTTGCAAGATTGCATCTTGCTCCGAAAAACTGCATGTCCTTTCCTATTCTCATGGCTGATACACAGCATGCTATGCCGTAATCGTCTCCGTGCATGGTCCTCATGACATCGTCATTTTCATATTGAATGGCAGATGTTTCAATGGACATTTTTGTGCAGTATTTTTTAAATCCTTCAGGCAGATTGTTTGACCAGAGAACAGTCATGTTGGGTTCAGGGGCTGATGACAAATTTGTCAAAGTGTGGAGGAACCTGAAGGATGTTCTTGAAACCAGCGTTCTTCCGTCAAGGCCCATTCCTCCAAGTGCTTCTGTAACCCAGTTGGGGTCTCCTGCAAAAAGTTCGTTGTATTCTGGAGTCCTGAGATGTCTTACCATTCTCAATTTAAGCACAAACTGGTCTATGATTTCCTGGGCTTCTTTTTCTGTCAATATGCCTTCATCAAGATCCTTTTCAATGTAAATGTCAAGAAATGTGCTCACTCTGCCCAGGGACATGGCAGCTCCGTTGTTTTCCTTTACTCCTGCAAGATATCCGAAGTATACTGCCTGCACAGCTTCTCTTGCACTTTCAGACGGTTTTGAAATGTCTGAGCCGTATTTTGCGGCCATTGACTTCATTGCTTTAAGAGCTCTTATTTGTTCCATGATTTCTTCTCTTGCCCTGATGTTTTCTTCATTCATTGGCAGGATTACGCCAGCATATTCTTCTTCTTTCTTTTCTATGAGAAAATCCGTTCCGTAAAGGGCAATTCTTCTGAAGTCACCGATTATTCTTCCTCTTCCGTATGCGTCGGGAAGGCCTGTCAAAAGCCCCACGCTTCTTGCATTTTTGATTTCCGGAGTATATGCGTCAAATACTCCTTGATTATGAGTTTTTCGGTACTTGTGGAAAATATCCTTGAGTTCCTGGGATGCTGTGTAGCCGTAAGCTTCCAGTGACTGCTCAACCATTCTTATTCCTCCGAATGGATTCATCATCCTTTTTAAAGGAGCATCAGTCTGAAATCCAACAATAATTTCATTCTGTTTGTCCAGGTACCCGGGAGCAAAATTGTCTATTCCTGAAATGTGCTCTGTATCAATATCAAGAACTCCCTTTTGAAGTTCTTCTTTCATGAGTGCAGATGCCTTTTTGAACAAATTTCTCGTTCTTTCAGTTGGCAGACTTAAAAAATCTTCGTTTCCTTCATAGGGCTTGTAGTTTTTCTGTATGAAATCCCTCACATCAATTTCTTTTGTCCAATTGCCGGTTTTAAAATTTCTCCATGCTTCTTTCATTGTTCCTCCTAAGAAATTGTCCAGGAATACAAAAAAACCACCTGGACGCAGCCCAGGCGGTCGACTTTTTTATTTTCACACTCCCTCGTGGTGACCCACAATTCCGCCAGTCATGTGATAATTTATAATACATTAATTCATTTTTCTTGTCAATATTTTTATGCGTTTTTTATGATGCGGTCTATTTGTTCTTCTATCTGGTTTATCATGAATTCTTCAGTTACTTTTTCTTCATACAGCTTAGACATTGCCTTGTCTGTCTGATTTTTGGTGTTCTTGACAATATCAAGGGACTTTCCTATGTCGGACAGCACTGCCCAGTCATAAATAAGCCCGTCAAAAAAATAATCAGCAAAAGTATCAAATGAAGTCACGGCAATTTCTGATCCTGTTATCATCACTATGTCAGCAATTTCTTTTTTGAAACGGCTCAGCATCCTCTGGGATTCCTCGGCAAATTTTCTTGCATCATCCACAGCGCTGCAGCTTTTAGAAGCAGAACCGGTAATGCATCCTGAATTGTCTGTTGCTCCCCAGCCTTCTGCTCTTTCAAGCTTGAAGATTGTTTTTTCCACAGACTTCAAGGCTTCTTCACCGGATGCAATGGCCTCATCAATTTCCTTGATGTTGGCTTTCATGCTTTCCTTGCGTTTAATGAGCTTCTTTATTTCTTCCCCTGTTTCTTTTGCTTCAATGTGTATTTTTTCAAGCTTCTTGTTTATCAGTTCTTCATAGTCAGCTTCACATGCATCTATTTCAGCTATTTCATCAACAAGCCTTTTTGATTCTTCAGCAAGGTATTCAACATTATGTATGCACTGGTCGTATCTTAGTCTTGCCTTCAAAAGTTCCTGTCTTTCCTTTGCAAGTCCTTCTTCTTTGTCTCCCAATATGGCGTAAAATAATGAAGTTGTATTAGTCGATTCAATTTTTAAAACATCCTGATTCTGCTTTTCAATGTCGCTTGCAAGTTTGTTCAAGAGAAGCTTCTCCCTGATCATGTCCTGCTCGGTCTGCTTTAAAAGTCCCTTCAACTTATTCTTTTTCTGGATACATTCTTTCATGTAACTGATTTTTTCATTATATTCGCAATGCATATTAGTTCTCCTTTGTATCTGCACAAAGCCTTATATATTTTAAAATCGGCTGAACAGAATATCAGCTTCATAACCTTTTAAATTATAACATACATCATTTCTCTATTCAAACAGTTTTTAGCTTATCAAAACGGGAATACGTTGCTAATTTTTATGCGTTGTGCAAACATTTTATATAATTTTTTTGCTTTTTCTTACAAATTATTATGTTGAATATATTTTTAACCTAATGTATAATGATATTTAAAGTATGTTACTAATAAAGGAGGCAATTGCAATGGCTATTACAAAAGACATGGTAATCCGCGAAGTAATAAATGCAAGACCCGAAGCAGCTGAAATATTAATGGCTCACGGAATGGGATGCGTTGGATGTCCTGGAGCTCAGATGGAAACATTGGAAGAAGCTGCAGCTGTTCATGGCATGAATCTTGAACATTTACTGGCTGCATTAAATAAATAGAACGCAAAAACCGGCTAAAAGCCGGTTTTTTATTTGAAAAGCAAGCAACTAAACAGCTGTTTCATGTTTGCTTATGATACTATTATTTACACATTTTGAATTGCTAGTATGTAAATTTTTGTTAATGAATCAATATTATAGTCTGAATTCCTTTTGAGGTTCTCCCCAAAGTTCTTCCTGCATGGCTGAAGAATGGCTTTCTGAAAATATTCCGGGTATTCCTCCCGTGTGCAGAATCATTACATTTTTGTCCTTGGAAATTTTTCCTTCCTGAATCATTTCTATCATTCCCCTGAAAACTTTTCCCGTGTAGCATGCATCAAGAATTATTGCTTCTTCTCTTGCCATAATGTACATATATTCTCTTGTGACAGGATCCGGAACATTGTATGATATTCCAACATATCCTTCTTCAATCCACATGTCGTCCCTTGAAACATCCACTCCAAGCTCCAGATAATCGCTTGTTTCTTTTATGTAATCAATTTTTTCCTGCAGTTCTGCTTCATTTTTGTGTGATATGCTTATTCCTATGGGTTTAAAACTGGCATCGAAATATTTTGCTCCCAGGTACAATCCGCCGTAAGTTCCAACCGAGCCAAATCCTGTGAATACATAGTCTATTTTCACTTTCATTTCTTCAAGCTGGTCCTTTATTTCCTTTGCAGCCATGACATATCCTGCTGCTCCTAAAGGAGAACTTCCTCCTATGGGAATAATGTACACCTTTTCTCCCTGGTCCTCGTACATTTTCACTACTTCGGCAGTTGTTTTGTCTGCAAGCTGCTTGTATTTAGCTGACTTTACTTCAAGCTGCTCATCCTTGAAGTCTGTGTCGTCCATGAAAAACAGCTCAGCTCCCATCATTTTGTCAAGAATCAGGTTTCCTGATGCTTTCTCAGGGGCAGGTCCATCCATTATGATTCCGCATCTGAGGCCGAATCTTGCTGCCACAGCTGCCGTAAGCCTGCCGTGGTTTGTCTGCTGTCCTCCGTATGTAAGAAGCACTGTGCATTCCTTGTCCAGGGCATCCTTTAGCAGGTAATCAAGCTTTCTTAATTTGTTTCCGCCTGTTGCATATCCTGTAAGGTCATCTCTTTTGATGTAAATGTTTATGCCGTATTTTTTGCTTAAGTTTTCAAGCTTATGTATGGGCGTGTTGTAAAAACCTGTCGTAATTTTTTCCATCTTCTCCAACTTCATTACATCCTCCTAATAAGTTGCTGTTTTATATAATAGGAAAAAGGCTTTCCTATTATATAAAAATAGAGGGCAGCGCTAGGCATACCCTTCCCATATTGCTTGTTATAACAATTCGTCCAACTTACTCTTGTTGAATCCCACAACAACATCTTCATCACCAATCATGATTACAGGAACACCCATGTATCCCATGGAAATGAGCTCCTTTTTTGCAGCCTGGTCAATTGAAACATTTTTTTCCTCGTACTCATATCCCTTTTCTTTTAAATATTCCTTTGCAGCAGTACAGTTGGAACATGTGTTGCTTGAGTAAATTTTTATATTTTTCATACTAGCCTCCTGTTATTACATATTTATTGCATAATCTAATTGTAAGTAATTTTAACATAAATTATGCCAAAACTCCATATTTTTAATTATAATTTTTTCACAAAATGAATGCTGCGGAATAAAATAAAATATGCGCATTATATATGAAAGGAATGATTATATGAAAGAATGCACAATTTCTATAGATGCTCCGGAAAAAATACTGAAAGGAGCAGGTATTCCTGACAGTTCATTTATACCGTCAAGCATTTACAAGCTTAAAATCAAGTTTTCAAACACCGGTGAAAATTCAAAAATATGTTCCTTCAGCTCAACACTGGGAAACGGAATAAGATATCTGAAAAGCTTCAGCCTTGAAGGACCGGATGAATCATTGAAAAAAAAGACTTTTGTGGTTGAGCCCAGCATGGAACTTGGAAACAACAATTGCATAATCTTTGCCGACAACTTCGTCTTATCCCCCAACTCCACAAACATCCTCTCATTTGATGTTGCACTCTGCGACAGATACACCATGGGAAGTGTTGAAAACTCCGGTGATAAAATACCTCACAAAGGAAAAATAAACTTCTTTGCCCACCTTATAGATGGAGAAAATGTTGATTCCTGCAGCGCTTCATCAGCTGCCCACGACTATGAAATGAAAATAATCTGCCAGGAAGACAGCATAAAGCCGGGAGAAACAACAAAATTTTATGTCCACTGCAGTACCGGACAATATGATGTTGCAAGAAGCGTATACATAAGGAGCATTTTAGACGACGGCCTTGAGTTCGTGGCTGATTCATGCAACTTAGAACCTAGAAACGTCTATAAATTCAATGGAAGAACCGTAATAAAATGGGACGTGGGAACGCTTCAGCCCTCAGAAACAAGACGCATAGGATTCATGGTCATGTTAAGGAATGATTTTATTGGTGAGCCGGGAACAATGCTTAGAAACAAACTGAATTCAAACTGCATAAACAACTCCCAGTACACTCAGTGCCCTTCTAGCTGTTCATACAGCCTCAGAGTAATTTAATACATAATTACCAAACTATTGAACTTTCACGGGCGGACACAAGGTCCGCCCCTACAGTTTGACAGAATTCAAAATTTTTGAATACATAACAATTCTGAAATTTATTTATTTCCTAGCACTATGCGGTAATAATCGTCATCCAGAATTTTCGCAGAATATTTAAACTTATCCTTAACCTGAGAAGAAATTTCTTCCACGTAGG
>NZ_JAJUJR010000245.1 GCF_029265225.1 Sedimentibacter sp. | reverse complement strand
AGCGAAACATAACAAACAAAATATTATAGAGGGAGAATTTAAATGAGTACAACTAAAAAAACATTCTGGGAAAACTATCGTTTTTCTATAACTTTAATTATATCAATAATAATCGGAAGCATAATTGGTTTAATATTTGGTGAAAAAGCAACTGTTTTACAGCCATTTGGAGACATATTCCTCAATTTGATGTTTACTGCAGTAACTCCACTTGTATTTATTACAATTGCAAGTGCTGTAGGAAGCATGGTTAACATGAAACGCCTTGGAAAAATATTAGGAAACATGTTTTTAACATTTGTAGTAACAGGATTGATTGCAGCATTGCTGATTCTTGTAGTTGTTAAGGTATTTCCGCCAGCTGCAGGCGTTAATATTGAGCTGACAGCAGGGGATACAGAACTTGAAGAAATCACAATAGCAAAACAGATTGTTCAGGCTCTGACTGTAAATGATTTCAGCAAAATTCTTTCGCGCTCTAACATGATGCCACTCATAGTGTTTTCAATTATATTCGGATATTGCGTAAGTGCAGTAGGCGGAGAAAACAATATAGTGTCTAGAGCATTGGAGGCATTGTCTGCGGTTATGATGAAATTCATATCGGTAATTATGCTTTACGCTCCAATAGGACTTGGTGCTTACTTTGCAAGTTTAATAGGAGAATTTGGACCGCAGCTTCTTGGTGCATATGGAAGAGCAATGCTTGTGTACTATCCTTTGTGCGTAGCATACTTTTTCATAGCTTTTGCGGCTTATACATATTTTGCAGGAGGTATGCTTGGAGTTAAAACATTCTTCAAAAATATAATTGAACCTGCAATAACTTCAATTGCAACACAAAGTTCACTTGCTACAATGCCTGTCAATTTGGATGCTGCAGGACGTATCGGAGTACCAAAAGATATCCGTGAAATAATTCTTCCAATAGGCGCTACAATGCACATGGACGGAACAGTACTTTCATCAATATTAAAAATATCATTTCTTTTTGGAATTTTCGGACAGGAATTTTCAGGTATAGGAACTTATGCTGCTGCAATACTGATTTCGATTTTAGGCGGAGTTGTAATGTCAGGCGTTCCAGGGGGAGGACTCATTGGTGAAATGTTGATAGTCAACATGTTCGGGTTCCCTCCGGAAGCTTTCCCGATTATTGCTACAATAGGCTTTCTAGTAGACCCTCCAGCAACATGCCTTAATGCAACAGGAGATACAGTTGCTGCTATGTGTGTTACACGCATGGTTGAAGGAAAAGACTGGATGTCAAGAAAACTGGGATCAGAAGTGAAATCTGAATAATTTGAATACTGATTATAAAGGCCTGCAATATGATTGCAGGCCTTTTGCTTAACAAAGAGATTTTAACTTAATCTCTGCAAATCTTCAATCATTTCTATATATTCTTTTGCAAGCTCTGAAACAGGGTGGCTGATACTGCTTATCCATCCAAGTTCTATGGAGAACCTGTCGTCAAGCAATTCAAATGCCCGTATATTATCATAATAGTCTATTTTTTTATAGGCATTTGTATATGCTGCAATTGAATAGGCATTTGTGTTTTGCAGCACTTCGTGCATGGTGCTTCTGTCAGAGACTATTATGCGGTTTTTCCGTTTGTATATTTCAATATCCTCCAGTTCTGAAGAAAAGTTAAAGTTCGTGTCTGTGTACATGACGATAGGATAATCATCCAGCATGTCCAAAGTGACACCGGACCCTGTGAAGGAGTATAAGGGGCTGTTTTTTCCTACAGTTACTGATGCAGGACAAGCAAGAATAGGGTGGTAGGACAGTCCTCGTGATTTTAACAAATGCAATGTGATTTTTTTGTGGTTCTGTGATAAAAGCAAGACGCCGATTTCAGCCCTGTGTGAACTCACATTGTTCACAATATCCAGGAAGGAGCATTCCAAAAAAGAAAATTCGGTGTGATGGCTGGAGTACTTGCTGCACAGCTGCATGAACAGCAAATGTGCAAAGCGCATGTACTGACATGCAACAGACAATGTCAGGGATGGATTTTTGCCGTAGGTCGAGCAAAATTCCTGTGTCAGGCGAAACTGGCTGTATGTTGCCATGGCGTGGTTTAGGAACTCGCAGCCGAAATTTGTCAGTTCAACTCCTTTGGCAGTACGGTTGAAAATAGGCTGCCCAACCTCATCTTCAAGGTTCTTGATTGATTGTGACAAGTTTGATTGTGATAAATACAGGTTCTTTGCGGCCTTGTTCATTGAACCGCATTCAGCAATTTTAATTACATGTTCTATCTGATCTAGACGCATAACACCCTCACCTTATAAGTATTGCTTATAACTTCTAATTAAAAATATATATTAACTGTTTATACGAGTCAAGTATTATAATTGAAATAAGGAGGGATGAATATGAATAATAAAAAAATCAGTCTGGCAGAAAAGCTCGGCTACGGTTCTTTTTCAATTTCATGCAATATAGTCGTCCAGTTTGTAAGCACATTTATTTTATTCTATTATACAAATGTTTTCAAGATATCTCCGGCCGTTGCCGGGGCTATAGTCAGCTTTGGTGTTATTTGGGACGGTATCAATGATCCGCTCATCGCCCATTATGCAGACAATCACAGATTTAAAAATGGTGAACGTGTCAGACCGTATATGCTTTATATATGTGTTCCTCTGGCCATAACAACGATTCTTATGTTTATGCCCTTCGACATGCCGCAGAATATAAAACCGTTTTACGGAATGTTTATGTATGTTATTTTTTATTCTTTTACAACATTTTTACGTCTGCCGTCATACGCCATGCCAATACTGGCTACTTCAGATGGGATGGAACGCATAAGCATAAACACATATACGTCTGGAGGAGCAAGTCTTGGCGGAGTTTTGGCAAGTGTGTTGTGCTGGCCTCTTGTTCGAATATTCTCAGGCGTTAACGCTGATGGTGAGATGATAAATCCAAGCCGTGGATTTCCTCTTGCAGCTGCTGTAATCGGAATAATCGTAATTGCCGGTGCTCTTTTTTCATATTTTTCTTCCCGCGAGCGTGTTAAGCCTAAAAACGATAATGAGGAAAAATTATCTCTGCTTAAGTCATTCAATATTGTAATGAATAATTACAATTTCCGCTGGAACACTGCATTTTCAACCTTGTACTTTGTCAACAATGCTTTGCTCACCTCTACACTGGTTTATTACTGTACATATGTTTTTAAAGATTCAGGACTTACAACTTATGTAATGGCAGCATTTGCAGTTGGTTCGATAATAGCATTGCCTTTCATAAAACGTCTGGATAAGACGCTTGGCAGGCGAAGGGCCATGATGCTGGGGGCAGCTTTAATATTCATAAGCAAAATTCCGTTTATAATTTTTCCAATGAATGTTCTTGCCATGTATATAAATGCGTTCATCATGGGATTATCAGTTGCGCTCAACATTGTTACTTTCAGTACAACACGTGCGGAAGTTGCAGACCATGTTGAGTATCAGAACAACCGAAGAATTGACAGCATGGTCATTAACTTCATGGGCTTTCTGAATAAGTGCGGCACATCCCTTACAACGCTAATAATTGGTATATCTCTGCAGATGGCAGGCTACAATGCTGATTTGAGAATACAGCCTCAATCTGTAACCATAACGTTGATTGCTCTTATTGGGTGGATGTCACTTGCTATGTCCGTTGTTATGTTTTTCTGCGCATCAAAAATTACAATAGAAGAAACTGTAAAACAAATGAACCGGGAAAAAGAATTTGCAGCAGTACAGCTTTAGTCCTGACATCCAAATAACAGGAGGTAATCATGTTTGATATTTTAATAAAGAATGCAGCCATCATTGACGGATCCGGGAAACCGGCATATAAAGGCGATGTGGCTGTACGGGACAATAAAATAGTAAAAATAGGCGAAGTGGATGAACCTTCCGAAAAAACAATAGATGCACAGGGCCTTGTGCTTTCACCGGGATTTATTGATGTGCACGGTCATTCGGATATGTTTGCATTCATGGATCCTGACAGGTCATCAAAGCTGTGCCAGGGAATAACAACTGAAATATGCGGCCAGTGCGGACTTGGCCCGGCTCCTGTAGGACAGGAACATGT
>NZ_JAJUJR010000295.1 GCF_029265225.1 Sedimentibacter sp. | reverse complement strand
GTTGTTGAACTCAGGACTGTCAGTTATTAAAGCACCGATTCTCAGTCCGCATGCATTCCATACTTTTGATGCAGTTTCAACGCTTATTCTTCTTCCTTCAATTCCAGGAACATCAGCATCAGTGATTCCCCAGATGCTTACAAGTTCGCTTCCTTCAACGTAGTACAATTCGCGATATGCTTCGTCGCTTATCATCCACATATTGTATTTTACGCACAGTCTTGCAAGTCCCTTAAGTGTTTCATAATCATAAAGCTGGCCTGTTGGGTTGTCATAAGGAATGACAAGAAGAGCTCCAGGATTGTTTTCTTTTATAGTTTCTTCAATTTTATCCAGTTCAGGAAGGCTGAACTTTCCGTCTTCGTTCAAATGACGTTTTACAGTAACAGTCTTGCGTCCTATTCTTTCTGCAAATGAAATGTAGTTTGTGTAAGCAGGATCTATCATCATAAGAGGTTTTTCACCAGTGCCTGGAGCACCGCAAACGCCTATTAGCAATAGTTCCATACCAGTAGAGCCTCCATCTGTTACCTGAACAAATAATTTACTGGTATCAAAACCTTCGCAGCTAAGAATGTTCTTAAACGCATCCTGAGTTTCTTGTAAACCAACAGTGCTTGTATATCTGATAACGCCTTTTGCAAATGGGCTTTCTGGTGCATCAAGTGCAAACATTCTTTTCTGCATTGCAGGATTAGTTGGAAGTGATACATTTCCTATACCTACGTTAATAACAGCCTGCGGTTTAACTTTACGTTCCTCATATTTCATCTGCGCCAGTCTAACATCTGATGGCGTCCTTGATTCAAAATGTGCTGACAGTATTGGTTTACTCATTTGGTAAAAACCTCCTAAAATTAATTTAATATTTTGTTTAATTGTTATAAATTAAACGTTTTTGATTTATATATCATTAATTGTCACGTATCCATTATAAACATAATTTGCATTTTTGTCTATAGATTTGTAAAGATTTAAACTGACCAAAAAAGACATAATTCAAGGACAAGGGTAGCTGTGCGGTGGACAAATTCACATAATTCCCATAAAAAAGCAACTGTCTTTATCTTTAAAATTAAAAAGGACAATTCATTTTTCCATCTTGTGTAATCAATGATTCGTCCAAATATTAACAATGATTAAGGCTGCATGTATACGTTGTAAACCTTGTTTTGTATCATTCTGTGGCTGACAATGCTTATAATCTGATCCTCTGTTACTCCATGCTCACCGTTGTATTTATACTTGCCTATTGAAAACGTGTATGGTATATTCAGGTTTTCTTCCTCATACACAAGGCTGTTCTTCAAGCTGTTTGTTCTTTCAATAACAACATTTACATCACATTCCTTGTCAATAACAAGACAAAACTCGTCTCCTCCGAACCTGTACAATTTGTCGGACTTTCTTAACTTTCCTTTTAATGTTACAGCAAAATGTTTAAGGATTTTGTCTCCCACGTCATGCCCATATGTGTCATTTATCTTCTTGAAATTGTCAAAATCTATGAACACCAGTGTAAAAGGACTTTTACTTTGAACATAGTCCGTTAGAATTTTAGTCAGACTGGCCTTGTTATATACATTTGTAAGTGAATCAACCAGCACTGATGCCTCTATTTCATGCCCCATCGCCTTTCCCAATATTGAATTCTGGAAAGGAAGTATGAACAAAAATATAACTGCTACAGCATTTATTCCATATGCTTCATAACCGTAGTATAGCAAAATGTTTATTATTATGTTTATATAAATGCAGGATGTCAATGAGTGGATGCTATTGACGTGTGCTTCTTCTTTACTGTTTGTATACAGGTAGATTATCAGCACTAGCATTGCTGAATTGATTGTGTCGTGTAAAATTGATGCAATAATTATTAACAATACAGCACTCTGGCCATGGAGCAGATTTACTGCTGCCGATACTGCAAGAATACTTATTATGCGCATGGCCCAATTATATAATGCCTTGACTGATGAACTTAATACGTTATCATTTTTTACGAGCTTTTGTGCTGCAGCTTCAATAATAAATGAAAGGGTTACAATGAATACGCATGTGGCAGGATTAAACAAAAAAGCTGCAAAAATTGTCACAGCTCCGCTGAGCGACGCCCCGCTGTGCTGCGAATATCTTAACATTACAACTTCAAGTACAGCACCATATGCTGCAATTAATACGCTTAACAAAACAATTTCTGTCCTGTAGCTTACTAACATAAGTATGCTGAGAAAAGCTGCAAAAATAATACTTCCTATCAAATAAGGCTTATAAAATTTATGCATGTCCAAATTCCCCCCCGATTTATCCATATAAAGCATTATCAGATTACTTTCATGAAAATCATACCAATTATATTATACCGAAAACAAAGGCAATTGTCATTAAAAAGAATACCACTGCTCTATTATATTGCAGCAACTTTTCAATATTACCAATCATTTTAAAATAATTTGTGTGTCTAAAACTGTCGAAATTTATCAGAACCATTATTTTACATCTGCAATTTTTTTAATAAAATTTTGCAGCAATAATACCGTGTCAGCACTCCAAGTTTTGGACACGGTTATATTCATTGCATCTATAGGATTATTTGCTCATTTCTAAATACAAATCTATTAATTCATCATCATTGACCAATGTGCGTATGCCGTCGTATACAGGCAATGCAGCAAAATTTTTCATGTCCTCTCTTGTTCTTTCAGGGATGTCAACTATAGTCATGCCGTTATCTATAAGTGTTTTTTTCACTTCTTCCAGACGCTCATCTGCCTTATTACGGGTATATGCTGTTGCGTTTTTAGCAGCTTCTTCAATTACTTTTTTTTCATGTTCATTAAGGCTTTCATAAATATCATTGCTAGTAATCAAAGGCATAAAATGAGGCAAATGATTTGTGTTTATAACATAGTCCTGAACCTCATAAAATTTAAATGCAGCAATGTTTCCGTATGGATTTTCCTGAGCATCTATATATCCGCGCACCAATGACGCGTATACTTCCCCAACAGGCAGAGGTATGACTATTCCACCAAGAAGCTGCCAGAATTTTATATGATTAGGATTTTGTATTGTTCTTATTTTAACTCCTCCAAATTGTTCTATATCCTGAATTTCCACATTTGTAGTCATTTCCCTGAATTGTTCATCAGCCATGCCAAGCAACTTGTATCCTCCGTTTTCATATATATTTCTTAGCTTGTTGTAAAAAAATTCATTGTCAAGCGTATTTCTTAATTTATTTATATCATTATAAACCATGGGCATATCCAGTACAGATAAACCCGGCAGTAAACTTACCTGATGAGCTGAACTTTGAACAATAAAATTTGGACTTCCTTCTTGTATTATGGTGTTAAGCATTTTTCTGTCATTTCCCAATGCAGCATCTGTGAAAACTTCTATTTTGATTTTTCCGTTGCTTAATGTACTTACTTCTTCAGCAAACTTTTCTGCATACAAGGTAGCAAGGGAGCCTTTGGGAGAATCCAACCCAAGCGAAAAAGTCAAGTCTCTTATAT
>NZ_JAJUJR010000307.1 GCF_029265225.1 Sedimentibacter sp. | reverse complement strand
CTATATAATTAAACTTCCATAGTCAAGGATAAACATTAAAAAGTTGCTCCACAACTCCGCTAGGGGGACCTATGTCCCCCTTCGGCATTAAAACGCATCCGCGTTTTAGACTCCGCACCCCCCCTTTGCAATCCCCGTTTTTTATATACGAGGAAATAGAACTATCCTCGTATATAAAAAAGCACCCCGGATAATAATCCGGGATGCTTTATGGGATGTGAGAGAATCACGATTTAAACAAACATAGGTACTATCAATAATCCTAAAGTTGTGGCTATGCACCAGAATAACCAGATAAATGCCATGTAGCCCCAAACGTCTTTCAGTTTCATTCCTACAACTGACAAGGCTGGAATTACGTACAATGGCTGCAGAAGGTTTGTTGCTTCATCGCCGTATACAAAGGCATTGACAACGTGAGGCACATTTGCATCAAGTCTCAGAGCAGCATCCATGATGATTGGTCCCTGTACTATCCATTGTCCTCCCTGAGAAGGAATAAACAGGTTTACAAATGATGCAGACAAATAAGAAATTACAGGCAATGTGTATGCTGTTGCAAGCTGGCATACGCCGCCTACAATAATCTGGCCAAGGCCTGAATCAGCCATCATCCCGGAAATTCCACCATAGAACGGGAACTGAATCATAACATCTGTTGCAAGGCTCAAATTTTCTCTGTATGCATTTATGAATTTTGACGGTGTATTGTAAAGTAAAAAGTTTGCTGTAAGGAATATGAATATTACAAAGTTAAGACTTAATGAACCCAGGAATCCATTTTTCATGAACGTAAAAACTATATTTACAAGTCCTGCTATTCCAACCAGTGTCATTATTACTCTGCTGCCGTTCATCTTGTCGGCAAATGTGATCTTTGGTTCTACAATTTCAACTTCATCATCTTCATCTGCTGCCTGATATTCCACTACTTCATTTTTAGGCGGCATTGTTTTTAATGTAAGTATTATTGTTCCAACTGCAAGTATAGTCCATACTATTACGTTCATTGGATTGTATGTAGTCACGCTTTGAGTGAGAACTCCTATTTTGTCTACAAGGAAGTGGTCCTTTCCTGCAAGCAAAGCGTAAACAGATGCGCTTGGTCCAAGGCACTGGCCAAGGCACATAGTTGAATATCCTGCTGCTATAAGCATTGGGAAATGCAGTCCTTTAATATTTTTAGTAAGCTGCATTGCCAGTATTGGGGTAACTATTGTACAAAAAGCCCAGTTCAGAAAACTTGATGCGTATCCGAATGCCATCAGCAATATGACTGCTGCTGTTGGAGTGCTGACTAATTTTGCAAATTTCTTCAATCCTTTTTTTACTTGTCTTGATCTTGCTGTAACTGCACATGTTACAACCATGAATGACATCTGAAATGCAAATGCTATCTGTGACCAAATTCCGTTATACCATGAAGTAAGCATACCCATAACGCCGTAATCGGTAAATATGACTCCTGCTGCAAAAACCAGTATTGTTAATATAAGACAAAAAACCAACGGGTCAGGTATGATATTTTCTGCTGCAAAATTAAATTTCTTGCTGAATCTCCACAAAAACGATCCTCTATCTAATGTTTGAGAACTTTCCTTTGACATGTTTTTCTCCTTATCAAATATAATTTTTCGATGTTTTTAGTTGAATTATCAATTTCTTATTAAAATCATTCTTTATGTCGCTGACTTTTTCAGTTGGATATTCAAAAAATCCTTCACCGGATTTAAGGCCTAGTTTTCCTTCTGAAACCTTCTGCCTTAAAATAGGATTTGCTTCTTTTCTGTTGTCCATTACAGACAAAAGATTGTCTCCCACCGTGCACCATATATCAAGTCCGCCCATGTCTGCTACTTCCAGTTGTCCTGTTGTGGCATACCTGAATGCAGGTCCGAATTTCAATGCCTTGTCAATGTCTTCCGGCAGGGCAACGCCCATTTCTATAAGGGAGAACACCTCACGGGCCACACCCTGCTGTATTCTGTTTGCCACAAGTCCCGGAACATCTTTTAAAACCTTGACCGTTTGCTTGCCCACATTGTTGTACAGCTTTTCAACTTCTTTGAATGTTTCTTCTTTCATGTTTCCAAAGAACGAAAGCTCTGCAATGGGCATGAGGTGAGCCGGATTATACCAGTGGCAAACCATCATTTTTTCTTTTCTTTCTTCTGATACTGTCTTCATCATTTCATTTAAAGCAAGACTTGATGTATTGCTTGCAAAAATTGTTTCTTTTTTGCAGTATCCGTCAATTTCCTTGAAAAGGCTCTGTTTAAGTTCTATGATTTCCGGTGTTGCTTCTATGACATAATCCACATTTTCAACAGCTGACTTCAAATCATCATGCAAAGTAATATTGTCAAGAATTCCATTAATTTCAGATTTTTCTATAAGTCCGTTTTCAGCTGCGAAATCCAGTTCAGCCCTTATTATGTCTTTCACCGAATTTCTCATTTTTTCGCTTGTTTCATACAAATTGACAGGATATCCGAACATAGCAAAAGTTTCAGCTATGCCATGTCCCATTGTTCCTGCACCAAGTACAGCTATATTTTTTATCATTTATATGCCTCTCTTCTTGCTGTTTTTGCCGACCCTTAAATTCCCCTAAATTTATTATATTACTTCTTAAGTCCCAATATTTCCCTTGCTTCGTCCGGTGTTGCCACTTGGTTTCCTGATTCCCTGATTATGTTTGCTGCTCTTGTTACAAACTGAGCATTGGAATCTGCAAGCACTTTTGGAGCAAACAGCACGTTGTCTTCCATTCCTACACGAACATGTCCTCCCATAGCTATGGCAGCAAGCATTATAGGCACATGACCCTTACCTATGCCAAGAGCTGACCATGTTGATCCTTCAGGAATTAAATTTTTAAGATAAACAAGGTTTTCAACTGTTGCAGCTGTTCCTCCTGCTGCTCCAAGCACAAACTGATAATGAAGCGGAGCTTTTAAAACTCCTTGTTTAAGGTAGTAAAGTGAGTTGTAGATCATGCCTGCATCAAAAATTTCTATTTCAGGTTTAACGCCGTTTTCCTGCATTGTCATTCCCAGCTCTTCCAGAAATTTCGGATGGTTGATGAAAAGGCTGTTGTTCATCCAGTTCATGGAGCCGCAGTCATAAGATGCCAGTTCCGGTTTAATTGCCTTCAGATGAGCTTGCCTTGTTTCATCTGTTGCGTTTAAGTCCCCTGAAGTTGTAAGATTTAAAACTATGTTGCATTTTTCTCTTATGAGTGCAACTGTTTCCTGGAATTTTTCCTTGCTCATGGTTCCTTTGCCTGCATCATCTCTCATATGGAGAT
>NZ_JAJUJR010000015.1 GCF_029265225.1 Sedimentibacter sp. | reverse complement strand
TTGAAGATGATGAAAGAGTAGCCGATGTAATCAAGGCATACCTTGAAAGAGAAGGTTACAGAGTGTTTTGGACAGCAAAAGGTATTGACGGCATAGAAATGGCCAGAAAAAACAATCCGGAACTTATTATACTTGACCTTATGCTTCCCGACATGAACGGTGAAGAAGTTTGCAGGATAATTCGCATGGAATCTGACGTGCACATTTTCATGCTTACGGCAAAGGGTACGCTGGATAACAAAATAGAAGGCTTAAACATTGGAGCCGACGAGTATCTTGTTAAGCCTTTCAGCCCCAGGGAGCTGACAGCCAGAGTCAATTCACTTTTCCGCAGACTTCATAAGGACACAGGAACTTCAGAAGCTGTTTATGACGACAAAAATTTATCCATTAATTATGAAAAACGTACAGTAATGTTAAAAGGAACAGAAATTTCACTGACACCCAATGAATTTGACATTTTGTACACTCTGGCTGTAAGCAAGGGTAAGGTTTTATCAAGAGAACAGCTCATAGATAAAATTTTCGGCTATGATTTTGACGGATATGACAGGACCGTTGACGTTCATATTAAGAATATAAGGAAGAAAATTGAGGAAGATACCAAAAATCCCAAATATATAGTTACTGTTACAAAGGCAGGCTATAAATTCGGCGGTGATCAAAATGCATTCAATTAGAAGGAAAATAGGAGTATTGCTTACTGTTTCATCGGCAGCAGCAATACTTCTTATTATGATTTTTGTAAATTTCACCATGAACAGCATATTCGAAGAATACATGCTTGATGTTCAAAACAAAAGGTATGAAACAATCACAACTTACCTTGAGGAAGAATACGAAAAAGAAGGACAATGGACCGAAAATACAGGCATTGAGCTCATGCACAACGCCTATATGAGCAATTACAACCTGACATTGTATGACAAGGACAACAAGGCAATATGGGGAATGAACCCAAATGACATAAGGAATAAAGTAAACCTTGGTGATATGATGGTTCAGGAACAGGGAGTCTACACCACTAAAAAATTCGAACTCCATTATGAAGATGAAGTTGTGGGATACGTTGAAATAGGGCAATACTCTCCTCTTCTAATGACAGAGGAGGATATTCAGTTCAAGACATCAGTCAACAAAAGCATTGTTGCAAGCGGAGCTCTTACGGTCATTATAATAACAATAATGAGCATGTATTTTTCCAAGCAGTTTTCGGCTCCAATCAAGGAAGTAGCAAACATGTCCGTAAAACTTTCAAAGGGTGAATTTGAAGCTAAAACAAGCAGCACCAGTGACGTAAAAGAAATTGAAGACTTAAGAAACAGCGTCAACATTCTTGCTGAAAAGCTGAACAAGCAGGATATGCTGAGAAAACGTCTTGTGTCTGATATTTCCCACGAGATTCGTACACCTTTAAACGTCTTGCAGAACAATCTTGAAGCAATGATTGACGGAGTATTTCCTGTAACCTCAGACAGACTCTCCGGATTAAATGATGAAATAGTAAGGTTTGGAAAACTCTTGAACAACCTTGACATATTGAAGGAATTTGAGTCGGAAAGCATGAAACTAAGCTTTCATGCGCTTAAACTTGACCAGCTGCTTGAAAACTTAATTGCTGAGCTGGACATGGAGGCTGAAAGCAAAAACATAACACTTGCTTTTTCAAAGGAAAGTGAAAAAAGCTACATTGTTTCAGGAGACGAGGACAACTTAAAACAGGTATTCTTCAATCTCATCCACAATGCCATAAAGTTTACGGGTAAAAATGGGGAAGTGTCTGTGAACATGTACAGCAGGAATAAAAAAATACATGTTGAAATCAAAGACAACGGCATGGGCATTTCAAGCGATGACATTCCGTATATATTTGAGAGGTTTTACAGGGGAGACAAGAGCAGACACGAAATTGAAGGCAACGGAATAGGGCTTACCATAGTAAAAAACATACTTAATCTTCATTCAGCTTCAATTGATGTAAAAAGCATGGAAGGTGAAGGAACGTTGTTCACCATAATTTTTGATGACAAGGAATAATGTATTGATAATTAGAAAAATATGGTTTAAAATTGTGCCATAAGGTACAATATCAAACCATAACAAAGGTTAGTATTCCAAAACTATTTAATTCTGGAATGATATTGTTCCATTATTAGATGGTTTTTTGTTTTTTTGATTAAAATTGTATTGAATTTTGAACATCTAAGTTTGGCACGATATATGCTATATATTTGAGAGGAGATAATATGGAAACTAAAAAAATAAAACTTACTGCCTCTGAAGACAGGCCGCACCTGACCTATGAAGCTTTGAGCGTTCTTCATAAATATGATGTTGGGTTAATCTGGATGGAAGTGTATGCATATGTGGCATACATAAAACTGATGCCTGTGGAAGATCATGTGTGGGAAAACATTAAAACTGAACTCAATAACTTGAAGGGATGGGATAGTTTAGAAGAAATAGAGCTTTTTCCATTTGAAGAGAAAAATACTGAGCTAAAAAAAGTTCTTGATGTAATACCCCACGGTGTAACTCTACTGAGTAGGACAGGAGACATCAAGTATGTAAATGATTACGCCGCTGAAAGAATTTTTATGACAGCAGGAAAGGACATTACAGGAGTAAACATTCGAAAGTACATGGATTACGACAAACTCATATCCTTCCTCAACAAAAAAGGAAAGAACGTGAAGGACACCATGGAAGTGGGACCTCAGTCGTATCAGGTCAATCTGCAGCCTATTATCAATGAAGAAAACGTTTTAAGCAGTTATCTGATCTCTTTTTATGAAATTGACGGAACAAATGTATTCAGCAGATATGATAATCCCATAACATTTGATGATATAGTGGCTGAAAGCAACAAAATGCTCCAGGCAATAAACCAGGGGAAACTTTATTCAAAATCAGATTCTCCTGTATTGATTACCGGAGAAAGCGGAACAGGAAAGGAACTTTTTGCAAGGGCTATACACAATGAAAGCAGAAGAAAGTCAAAGCCATTCATTGCCATAAACTGTGCTGCCATACCGGACCAGCTTCTAGAGAGCGAGCTGTTTGGATATGAAGGAGGCACATTCACCGGAGGCAGGAAGGAAGGCAAGGCAGGTATTTTTGAAATAGCAGGCGGAGGAACAGTGTTTCTGGATGAAATAGGTGACATGGCTCCACATCTTCAGGCAAAGCTTTTGAGGGTTCTGCAGGAAAAAAAGGTACGAAGGGTTGGAGGAGCAAACGAAGTAAATTTTGACGTAAGGCTTATATCAGCAACAAATCAAAATATCGACCACATGGTTAAAAACAAGGAATTCAGGCTTGACCTCTTGTTCAGAATAAATATTTTCAACATAAACATTCCTTCACTTCGTGAAAGAAAAGAAGATTTGCCTATTTTGTTTGAACATTTTGCAGGAATTCATTCAAGAAGGTACCACAAGTACATAACAGGCATTGAGCAGAATGCCATGAGGAAGCTGTTGAATTACAACTGGCCTGGAAACGTAAGAGAATTTCAAAATGTTCTTGAACGTGCTGTTGCTCTTTCAACTTCAGATGAAATTACAGCAAAGGACATAATACTTAACTACGACATTGTTCCGGAAGAAGAAACAGAAGGCACATCTCTAAAAGACTGCATTGAAAACCTTGAAAAAAGAAAAATAACAGAAAGTCTCAAAATGAACAAAAGCATCAGAGAAGCAGCAAAAAACCTGGAAGTTACACATACTCTTTTAATCAACAGGATGAAAAAATACAACATCGACAGAAATAATTTATAAATATAATACCAGGAGGATTCAAATGAATAAGGAAAAGTTAAGCAAGATGAAATTTTCTACAAGAGCCGTGCATGCAGGCTACAGAAAAAATGAATACGGAGCCTTGGCTACACCTATTTATCAGACATCAACCTTCATATTTGACTCGGCAGAACAGGGAGGAAGAAGATTTGCACTGGAAGAAGACGGTTATATATACACCCGCCTTGGCAATCCTACAAGCACACAAGTTGAAGACAAACTGGCAAATCTGGAAAATGCGGAAGCTGCTGTTGCCATGGGTTCAGGCATGGGAGCCATAACTTCTGTAATCTGGGCCATAGTAAAGGGCGGAGACCACATAGTTGCTGCCAAGACACTGTATGGCTGCACATTTGCATTTTTAAATCACGGACTTCCAAAATTCGGTATTGAAGTAACATTTGTTGATACTTCTGATCCGGAAAATGTAAGAAAAGCAATGAAAGAAAACACAAGACTTGTATACCTTGAAAGCCCTGCAAATCCAAATATGCTTATATCAGACATAGAAGAAATTTCAAAAATTGCCCACGAAAAAGAAGGCTGTATGGTTGTAGTCGACAATACTTATTGTACACCATACATTCAAAGGCCTATTGACTTAGAGGCAGATGTTGTTGTTCATTCCGCCACAAAATATTTAAACGGACACGGCGATGTTATAGCCGGCTTTGCAGCAGGAACTCAGGAATTCATAAACCAGGTCAGACTTGTTGGAATCAAGGATATGACCGGTTCAGTAATAAGCCCGTTTGATTCATATCTAATTAACAGAGGAATGAAGACTCTTGAAATCAGAATGGAAAAACACTGCCAGAACGCACAAAAGGTCGCTGAATTCCTTGAAGGACATCCGGCTGTTGAAGCAATTGCATATCCGGGACTAAAGAGCTTCCCTCAATATGAACTTGCCAAAAAACAAATGTCTCTTCCTGGAGCAATGATTGCATTTGAAGTAAAGGGAGGTCTTGAAGCAGGAAGAATACTAATGAATTCCGTTGAGCTTTGCTCACTTGCTGTAAGCCTTGGAGATACTGAAACATTAATACAGCATCCAGCTTCCATGACCCATTCTCCATACACTCCTGAAGAAAGAGCAGCATCCGGAATTTCCGAAGGTTTAGTCAGACTTTCTGTAGGTTTGGAAGATGCAGTGGACATAATTGATGATTTAAAGCAAGCCCTTGACAAATTGCTGTAAAAAAATTTTCAAACAAATGAATTATTATTAAGATATAAAAATGGGCTCATGAGTGGTTTTCAGCCGCCGGAGCCTTTTTGTCATGTTAATATACCGTCATAATGGTGAATAATTTGTTTAATATAAGTTGACATTTTGCGTCTTTCTAGCTAAAATTATATATGAGTTATCTCCGAGTTTACGGATCTAAAGCTTTTGCCATGAGCCGTAAACCGACAGGGTTTATTTGGAAACGAATGAGCCTCCCATTGGAAAGGAGAATGCCAAAGCATTTCTCTTTTCGTATACTATTATATGAAAGGGGTTTTTTTATTTATGGAAAAAACTAAAAGAAACATTTTAGCCCTCATGCTTTCATTGACACTTGTGTTTTCATTGACTGCATGTGCTAAAACAGAACAGCCTAAGACGGAAGAACCGGCTAAGGAAACACCGGCAGAAGAACCTGCTCCGCCAGCTGAAGAAAGAAGCTTCATTTTGGCTACTACCACAAGCACCCAGGATTCAGGACTTTTAGATTATCTGCTGCCCATATTCACAGAAAAAACAGGCATAACAGTAAATGTTGTGGCTAAGGGAACAGGCGCTGCTCTGGAGCTTGCTAAAAATGGTGATGCAGACGGTGTGCTGGTACATGCCAAAGCACAGGAAGAAGCTTTTATTGCTGATGGTTATGCAAAAGAAAGATTTGACGTTATGTACAATGACTTCATCATTGTAGGACCAGAATCTGATCCTGCAGGACTTCTTGCAAATGCTCCGAATGATCCTATAAAGGCTTTCCAGTTACTGGCTGATACTAAATCAACATTTATTTCCAGAGGAGACGAATCAGGAACTCACACAAAGGAAAAAGGTTACTGGAAAGAACTGAACATCACTCCTGAAGGAGAATGGTATGTTTCTGCCGGAACAGGAATGGGAGCAGTGCTTCAGATGGCTGATGAAAAGCAAGGCTACACTCTTACAGACAGAGCGACTTACCTTTCAATGAAGGACGAGCTTGATCTTGTCATAGTAACAGAAAAGAACGACAAAATGTACAATCAATATGGCGTAATGATGGTAAATCCTGAAAAATATCCTATAAAAGAGACAGAAGTTCAGGAATTCATAGACTTCCTGCTTTCTGATGAAGGACAGGAACTCATAGCAGGATTCGGCAAAGAAGAATTCGGCGAATCATTGTTTGTACCAAATGCAAAATAACTAAAAGGTGAAATAATGTTTGAATTTATGAAAGAATTTTTAACTACATACAATGACATACTGCCTGTAATAGCACTTTCCTTGAAAGTGTCTCTGACTTCAGCCTTCATTGCTTCTGCTCTGGGACTGACATCAGGCATAGCGGCAGCCCTTCATGAATTCAAATTGAAAAAGACAATCATGAGGGTGGCAAACACCCTCATGAGTCTGCCTCCGGTACTCATAGGTCTTCTTGTTTACATGATGTTGTCAAGAAAGGGTCCTCTAGGGAGTCTGGGGCTGCTGTTTTCTCCGGCAGCCATGATAGTTTCTCAATCACTGCTTGTGTTTCCCATAATATTCGGACTCACTGTATCATCAATTCAGGAAGAAGCAAAGAATATTGAGCTAACATGCTTATCGCTTGGTGCTGACAAAAAAAGCACATTGATCACAATAATCAGCGAGTGCAGGTTTAAGCTCTTTTCTGTTATTACTGCCGGCTTTGGAAGAGCCATATCCGAGGTTGGAGCCGTAATGATGGTGGGAGGAAACATCAAGGACAAGACAAGGGTTATGACAACATACATTGCTCTTGAAACAGGCAAGGGAAATTTTGAAGAAGCAGTTATGATTGGTTTTGTACTTCTTTTTATATCATTTTTGGTTAACACAATTTTATACAGGATGCAGAGGAGGGAATAATCGTGCATGTAAAGGTTGAAAATGCAGTTAAAGATTATGGTTCCAGCCGAGTCCTGGACATTGAAAACATTGAGTTTAAAAAAGGAATTTATGTGATTTTAGGCTCAAACGGCAGCGGAAAAAGCACACTCATAAGCTGCGTGGCAGGATTAAATGAGTTAAGCCAGGGAAATATTTTTTATGACGGAAAAAAGTTTGATCAGTCAATAAGAAATTCCATATGCATACAGGTTCAAAATCCTTATCTTTTCAGCAAATCTTCCCATGAAAACATAATAAGCGGATTAAAGTTCAGAAAAACAAGCAGGGAAGAAATTGAAACAAGATTTAATAAATACAAAGACTATTTTGAAATAGAAGGGCTGCTCAGCAAGAAGTCATGGTGGCTGTCCGGCGGAGAAAGGGCAAAAATTGCGCTTTTAAGGACTGCAGTTCTGGAAACTGAAATAACACTGCTTGATGAACCAACAGCAGCCATGGATATTGAAAGTTCCATGAGAGCTGAAAATCTCATCAGGGATATGGCAAGGGACAACAGGACGGTAATATTGGTCACACACGACGTATATCAGGCAAAAAGAATAGCCGACCATGTAATATTTATGGATAAGGGCAGAATAATAGAAACAGGAAGCAGGGAAGAAGTGCTTAACAACCCTGCAAACAAACTGGTAAAACAAATTTTAAACATATAGATTCAAGGAGGGTATCATGATAAGAACAGGTATTTTAACAATAAGCGACAAAGGCTCCAGAGGCGAAAGAATTGACGGAACAGGACCGGCCATAAGGGAAAAAATTGAAGGCGATCAATATAAAGTTGAATATTACAAGGTTGTACCCGATGAAATAGATATAATTGCAAAAGAACTTATTTACATGTGCGATGAACTGAATCTTGATTTGGTTCTTACAAACGGAGGAACAGGCTTTTCAAAAAGAGACGTTACTCCTGAAGCAACATTAATGGTCATCAAAAAACATACTCCTGGAATATGCGAAGCCATGAGACAGATGTCTTTGGCCATAACACCGAAAGCAATGCTTTCCAGGGCAATTGCAGGAATCAGAGACAACACGCTCATAATAAATCTTCCGGGAAGTCCAAAGGGAGCAGTTGAAAATCTGGAATTCGTGCTTCCAGCACTTCCTCACGGAATTGAAATATTAAACGGCTCCGGGGGAGAATGCGCAAGATAGGAGGCAGCTATGGATTTGTTCAATGTTTTGACAGTTAAAGATACAAGAGATCTTATAGATGAAAATTTCAGCCTGGAGCTTGAAGGAGAAATGGTTACTCTTCATGAAGCAGCAGGAAGAATATTGAAAAGTGATGTTATTGCTCCTGAAAATGTACCGGACTTCAGAAGATCCACCGTAGATGGGTATGCGGTTTTTTCAAGAGATGTATACGGGGCAAGCGAATCAATGCAGTCCATGCTTGACCTTAAGGGCGAAGTGCTTATGGGTCATGAGGCACAGGGCAAAATATCAATTCCCGGACAATGCTACTATGTACCTACAGGAGGAATGCTTCCTGAAGGAGCAGATTCCGTAATCATGATAGAATACACAGAAAAGCTTGATGAAACAACAATACTTGCTTCAAAATCAGCTTCTCCCGGAGAAAATACAGTTGATATAGGAGAAGACATTAAAAAAGGCGAAGCAGTCATAAAAAGCGGAACTAAAATACGTGCCTACGAGGTTGGGGTTTTATCAAGCCTTGGAATAACAAGCGTTGAAGTAATGAAAAGACCTAAGGTTGCTATAATTTCAACAGGTGATGAGGTTGTAAGCCCCGAAGAAAGCATCCGTCCGGGACAAATAAGGGACATAAATACTTATCTTTTATATTCGCTCCTTGAAGAAAGCGGATGCACTCCCATAAAATATGGGCTCATAAGAGATGACTACGAATTGCTTAAGAACACTGTTGAAAAAGCAGTTTCAGAGTGTGACATAGTGCTCATGTCCGGAGGAAGTTCAGTTGGTAAAAAAGACAATACAGTTAATGTAATTAATGACCTTGGAGATGAAGGAGTGCTGGTTCACGGCATTTCAGTGAAACCAGGAAAACCTACAATAATAGGAAAATCAAAAGGTAAAATAATATTCGGTCTTCCTGGACATCCGCTGGCATGTGCAGTAATTTTTCAGGTGATGGTCAAATATTACATTGAAAAAATTACAAATCACAAGGACAAGGCATATCCTGTATCCTGCAGGTTCAAAATCAATTATCACAAGGCTAAAGGCAGAGAAGAATACCTTCCTGTAACAATAGAAGAAAATGAAGAAGGGCTGACTGCATCTCCGGTATTTGGAAAATCAGGACTTATTACTGGCTTTTCAAAGGCCTGGGGATATATAAGAATCGAAAGAAACGAAGAAGGACTTAAAGAAGGTCAGTCTGTTGCTGTATACAAGTTTTAGGAGGAATTATGCAAAAAGTATATTTGTCAAATTACGAGCTTGAAGAAGCTCTTAACATTTATTTTAATAAAATCGGAAACCTGAACACTGAAACTGAAACAGTAAATACCTGGGACGCAAACGGCAGAGTCACAGTCAATGCTGTTTATGCAAAAATTTCATCTCCTCACTACAATTCATCGGCAATGGACGGTATAGCAGCAAAAAGCGAAAGAACAGTCCTGGCTTCTGACAGGAACCATGTTGTCCTCAAAGAAGGAGAGGATTACATTGTTGTTGACACAGGAGATCCCATTCCCAGAGAATTTGACTGCGTTATAATGATTGAAGATTTAATAAACGCTGGAGATAACAAATATGAAATTTACCAGAGCGCCGTTCCATGGCAGAACATCAGGCCTCTTGGAGAAGACATAGTGGAAAACCAGCTCATTGTTCCTTCAAGGCACAAAATAAGACCTGTTGACATAGGAGCACTTATAGCAGGAGGAATAAACCAGGTAGAGGTTTTCAAAAAACCAAGGGTTGGAATAATACCAACAGGAACTGAAATTGTTGAGCCCGGTACTGAGCTTAAAGTAGGAGACATAATAGATTTCAATTCAAGAACATTTGCTGCTCAGGTAAGCGACTGGGGAGGAATTCCAAAGAGATACGACATTGTAATTGATGACTACCAGAAAATAAAATCAGCAGTATTAAAAGCAAACCAGGAAAATGACATCGTGTTAATAAATGCAGGTTCATCTGCAGGAAGAGAAGATTTCACTTCTTCTGTCATAAGCGAAGTTGGAAATCTTGTGATTCACGGAGTAGCCATAAAACCAGGAAAACCTGTTATGCTTGGTGTAATTGACAACAAGCCCATAATTGGAATACCCGGTTATCCAGTTTCAGCTTACTTTGTGATGGAAGAAATAGCTAAAAAATTAATTTTGAAATATCAGGGACTTGAAGCTGAAGACTTAAAGAAAGTAGATGCAAGGCTTACAAGAAGATGCATGTCATCCTTGAAATATCTTGAATTTGTGAGGGTGAAGCTTGGATACGTTGGAGGAAGTTTTGTGGCAACTCCTTTGACAAGAGGAGCCGGAGCAACTATGTCGCTTGTAAACGCCGATGGTGTTCTTGAAATAGACCAGGACGTGGAAGGCATAGAGGCTGGAACAACTGTCCAGGTAAGACTGTTAAACAGCGAAGAAAATATCAAAAACACGCTCATAAGCATAGGAAGCCACGATCCAATAATTGACATTGCATCAGACATACTTCACAGAAGAAATAAGAAATATTTTCTTTCTTCAACAAATGTGGGAAGCACAGGCGGTCTCATGGCTTTAAAAACCGGAGAAACACACATTGCTCCTACGCACCTTCTGGACATGGAAACAGGGGAATACAATTTGTCATATTTGAAAAAATATCTCCCCGGAAAAAACATATGTCTTGTAAAATGCGTAAACAGGATTCAAGGATTCATGGTCAAAAAAGGCAATCCGAAAAACATCAACACATTTGATGATTTAACCAGACAAGACGTGAAATTCGTAAACAGGCAGAGAGGTTCAGGAACGAGGCTGCTGCTTGACTACAACTTGAACAAGCTTGGAATTGATCCTAAAAATATAAACGGATTTTTCAGGGAAGAATTCAATCACCTGGCTGTTGCTGCAGCAGTTGAAGCAGGGGATGCGGATGCAGGCCTTGGGGTTTATTCGGCAGCATCAATGATGGGGCTTGACTTCATTCCTGTGTGCAACGAAGAATATGACCTGGCAATACCTGAAGAATACATGGATACAGAAATCATAAAAGAATTCATCACTACAATAAAGTCAGATGAATTCAAGTCAAAACTGGATGAACTGGGAGGATACGACTACTCAGATACAGGCAGGATAATCTATCAGAGGAGCTGATCATATGCTTGACAAAAAAGGCAGAACAATTGATTATTTAAGAGTTTCATTAACCGACAGGTGCAATTTACGCTGTATTTATTGCATGCCGGAAGAAGGCGTTGACAAAAAATGCCACCAGGACATAATGCGTTTTGAACAAATTGAAAAAATAATTACCGCATGCGCTGCAATAGGCATAAAAAAAGTAAGATTCACCGGGGGAGAGCCTCTCATTTTGAAGGGAATCGACAAACTCATAGCTCACACAGCGTCCATGCCTTCCATTAAGGACATTTCGCTTACAACAAACGGAATGCTTCTTGCTGATATGGCGGAAGATTTGAAAAAAGCAGGACTTAAAAGGGTTAACATAAGCCTTGATACATTAAATGCAGAAAAGTTCAGGGAAATAACAAGGCTTGGAGACATAAAAAACGTCATGTCTGCCATAGACAAATGCATGAGTCTTGACATGGTACCGGTAAAAATAAACACGGTGCTCATGAAGGGAGTAAATGACGATGAAATCGGCGACTTTATAAATCTCACAAAGGAACTGCCTATTCAGATAAGATTCATTGAGCTCATGCCCATTGGAGAAGGCTACAAATATTTTGACAAGTGCAGCATGAAGGTTGAGGAAATTCTTGAAAGATTTCCGGAACTTGTTCAAATCAAGGATGACAGCAAGGTTGCTTCAGTTTACAAGATGCCGGGAGCCAAAGGTTCCGTTGGGCTCATAAGCCCCATAAGCTGCAAGTTCTGCTCGGACTGCAACCGAATAAGACTGACTTCTGTAGGAACGGTTAAACCGTGCCTGCACTCTTCAGAAGAAGTAAACCTGCTTCCTTATATTGATGACCAGGAAAAACTTATTGAGACTATTATTAATGCAGTCTACAACAAACCGGAAGAACATCACCTGGAAACAGACAAGAAGAGCCATTCTGAAAAAATGATGTACCAGGTAGGAGGTTAACATGGAACTTACACACATTAACGAGCAAGGCAGGGCAAAAATGGTGGATGTAAGCGAAAAAAATGAAACAGCAAGAGAAGCCGTTGCATACGCATGCATTCATATGAAAAGAGAAACCTTGGAAAGAATAAAAGAAGGTACAATTGCAAAGGGAGATGTGCTTTCTGTTGCACAGGTTGCAGGCATAATGGGAGCAAAGAAAACTTCGGACATAATACCCATGTGCCATCCCATAATGATAACAGGCTGCGATATTAGCTTTTCACTTGATTTTGAAGAAAACAAGGTTGAAATAACAGCAACTGCAAGGACCATAGGACAGACAGGCATAGAAATGGAATCACTTTGTGCTGTATCCATTGCAGCTCTTACAATTTACGATATGTGCAAAGCAATAGACAGAGAAATGATAGTATCAGATGTGATGCTTCTGAAAAAATCCGGAGGAAAATCCGGAACATTTGAAAGAAAATAAAAGAAGATAATGAGGTAAATTATGGCAAAGGTAATAGCAGTAAATATAAGCGCAACAAAAGGCGTAATTAAAGAACCAATAGAAAAAGGATATTTCGCATTCAATCACGGTCTTGAAGGAGATGCCCATGCAGGAGACTGGCACAGACAGGTGAGCCTTCTTTCACAGGAAAGTATTGATAAGATGACTGCATCAGGAGCTGACAATTTAAGTGCAGGCAAATTTGCGGAAAATCTCACAACAGAAGGAATTGTTCTTTATGAACTTCCTATAGGGACAAAGCTTAAAATAGGCGAAACAGAAATGGAAGTTACCCAGATAGGAAAAGAATGCCACAAGGGCTGTGCAATTAGAGAGCTTGTGGGAGACTGCGTAATGCCAAGAGAAGGAATATTTGCAAAGGTTCTTGTTCCTGGATGGATAAAGGCCGGAGATGAAATAAAAATAATTTAGAAATTTTTTGATTTATTAAGCGCATAAATGCCATTAAAATCATCAAACTAATGTAGAGGTGATATAATGGCTAAAGCAGGAATGAGAAGGCCGGATCCAAAAGATCCCCATGGAACCGAAAGCAATAAAATAACTCATTTTCCAAAGAACGAACAGCAGCCGGTACCCGAAATACAGGGGAAAGCAAAAGCAGGGCATGAAAAAGCCAAGCAGATAATCATCAATAAAATACATCACAAGGAACTTGAATAAATCAAATAAGGATGTATTATTTAAGTTTATTTGAGAAACATATTATGTGTTAAATCAAATTTCCTAAATTATTAAAGGAGGAGTAATATGAAAGCAATTGTTGACAGAGATGCATGCATCAGCTGCGGACTTTGCGAATCACTTTGTCCGGATGTTTTCAAGCTTGATGACGAGAATATATCTGTTGTTATAGCAGATCCAGTGCCTTCAGAATTTGAAGCATGTGCTGAAGAATCTAAAGAATCATGCCCTACAAACGCTATTTTTATCGAATAAGAAACTGTTAAAAGACTTTCCCCAGGGAAAGTTTTTTTTAGTAGAAAGTTGGAAAATCTATGCTATAATGTATAAAAAGGCATAAGGCGGTGAAATCATATGAAGTACATAATAGGAATTGATGCGGGGGGAACTAAATCTGAACTTGTTGCATATGACTTGGACTTCAGCCCTGTTTACTGTAAGTCCGGAGGATTTGGAAACCCAGCGGTGAATTTGGACAAAACAATAAATAATATAATTTCTTTGATTGGTGACTGCGTAACTGACCTGGGACGTGAAGACTGTTTGCTTATTGCCATAGGCATGGCTGCTGTTGAAACAGGAAACTACGCTCAGCTCATAAAAGAGTATGTTGAAAGGACATTTGTTGTTGAAGCTGTTGTGCTTAACGACGCAGAACTTGCCTGCAAGGCGTATTTTGGAGAAAAAGACGGCATTCTTGCCATTGCCGGAACCGGATCATCATGTTTTGTTCAAAAATCAGGAAAAGGACAAATGGTGGGAGGATGGAGCCACATTTTAGGAGACGAGGGCAGTGGCTATTACACAGTAATCCAGGTGTTTAAAAATATTGTAAACAAATATGACAAAGATTTGCCTTTTGACAAGTTAAGCAAAACAATACTTGACAAAATCGGGGGAACTTCCCGTTCAGACATTATGGATTTCATATACAGCAACGAAAAAAATAAAATTGCAGCATTGTTTCCTGTCATAGTGGAGTTTTCCATGCAGGGTGACAGATATGCTGTTGATTTGCTTGAAAATGCAGGCAGACATCTTGCTGAACTCACATACACCGCATACAGAAAAGCAGGCTTTAAAGGCAATGTTACAATCGGATTAAAAGGTGGTGTTTTTCACAACAGCTGCTTCATAGTATCTTCATACATAAATGAAATTCAAACGAGTCTTAAAGACTTTGACATAATCGGCGAAGATATTTCCGCTACAAGGGGAGTATGCAGCATATACAGACAAAATCAATAATGGAGGAAAAATTGTACCAAAAAATTTACAACGACCCTGATATTTACAGATTAGATATTCCGCTTCCCAACAATCCCTTAAGGAATCTAAACTGTTACGTGATAAAAACAAAGGAAAAAAATCTTATCATAGATACGGGATTTAACATGCCCGAGTGTCTGGAAGCAATGAAACAAGGACTGGAAGAACTTGAGATCAACATTGACAAAACAGACATGTTCATCACCCACATGCATTCAGATCACACAGGACTTGTTCCAGACATAATGAACGAAGATTCAACCATATACATGAGTGAAATTGATTATGAATATGTGAAGATGATACTTGAAAGCTTCTGGTCAAAAAGTGATGAAAGCTATTTGAAGGAAGGCTTTTCTGAAGAACAAATTGATTATTTGAAAAATACAAATCCCGCCAGGGTATTCAATCCAAGCAGACTGTTCAAGGTTGTCACTGTAGGGGATCAGTTTAAATTCAAAATAGGCAGGTATGAGTTCAGATGCATATCAACACCGGGACATACGCCAGGACACATGTGCCTATATATGGAAAAGGAAAAAATTTTGTTTTCAGGTGACCACATCCTTTTTGATATTTCTCCAAACATTACAAGGTGGCCAAATGTGAAGAATTCTCTTGAAGATTATCTGAAAAGTCTGAACAAGATAAAAAGATTGAAAATAAACACAACGCTTCCTGCACACAGGAAAAACGACATGAATGTGTACGAAAGAATTGACCAGCTCATTGAACACCACAATGAGAGGCTTAGGGAAACAATGGATATTTTAAGAAAAACTCCCGGCATAAACGCATATGATATAGCTGGAAAGATGAAATGGTCATTGAAGGGCAAAGCGTGGGAAGATGCACCTCTTCAGCAAAAATGGTTTGCCGTTGGAGAAATTCTGGCACACCTTGACTACCTGGAAGAAGAAAAAAAGGTAATGAAAAAATTTGAAGAAGGAATATACACTTATTACGCAAATTAAAAAGGTGCATGAGCACCTTTTTTTAATCTTCTCCGAACAAATTTCCAATTCCTATACTTCCAAGAAGACTTCCTTCGCCTTTTGAGCCGGAGCCTCCTGCTTTTCTGCTGGCTGCGAATATCCTGTCTGCCATTCTGCTGAACGGAAGAGACTGCAGCCAAACAGTTCCGGGGCCTCTGAGTGTTGCAAGGAACAATCCTTCTCCGCCGAACAATGCGCTTTTCACATTGCCTGCAAACTGAACATCATAATCGACTCCCTGGGTGAATGCAACAAGACAACCGGTGTCAAGCTTGAGCATTTCGCCTGCTGCGAGTTCCTTTTTGATGATTGTTCCTCCGGCATGAAGGAAAGCCAGTCCGTCACCTAAAAGCTTTTGCATTATGAAACCTTCGCCTCCAAAAAATCCTGCTCCTATTTTCTTTTGGAATGCAATTGTAATTTCAATTCCTTTTGCGGAACAAAGATATGCATCTCTCTGGCAAATGAGCTGTCCGCCGTATTCCATAAGTTCCACAGGTATTATTTTTCCTGGATAAGGTGCTGCAAAAGCTATTGCTTTTTTTGTTGGGCTTGTGTTTGTGAATGTTGATGTAAACAGGTTTTCACCTGTAAGAACCTTCTTGCCTGCAGTTGCC
>NZ_JAJUJR010000351.1 GCF_029265225.1 Sedimentibacter sp. | reverse complement strand
GAAAGATTTAAATTTTTTATATTTTTTTTGACAACTTCTATTTCAATGTTGTCTAAAATTATTTTGTTCATAAATTTCCCCTCTGATATTTAAATATATTATAAGCTTAAATTCTTTTCATATCAATGAATTATTTACAACGAATATTCATTGCTTAAATATCAATACTATAACTGAATACAATTATGAAAGGAAATGTCATGAAAAACAATAAAAACAGAATGCGAGACAGAGATAAAAGCAATTCAGAACTGCGAAAAATGGAGCCAAAGGACAATGCTGACGTGGGTATAATTAACGGGCAGATTATTGGTGTACATGAGGGCGGCAATGAAAAAAGAAGACCTGAAATAAAAAGCAAAAGAGACTGACAGTCAGCCAATGCATATAAAAAGGAACACTCATGTGTTCCTTTTTACGAGGGGATAAAGAATATATAGTATTAGAAAATTCAGGTACCAATTAAATATCTGATTGTGTATGAATTACAAGCACAGGACAAGGAGAATCAGAAATTACCCTTTGTGTAACTGAACCTATAAAAAACCTTTTTATTTTTGAAAAGCCTCTGTTTCCCATTACAATCAAATCAAAATTTTCATTTTTAGCTGTTTCAAGAATTACTTCATATGGTTCACCGATCAATACTTCCTCTTCCGTATGAATATTTGAAAAATCCAGCTTTTCAACAATTGCATTCAATATTTTGCAGGAATTTTCCTTCATTTTTTCTTCGATTTTCTTTTCTTCCGGGTTCAATTCTAAAATTGCAGAACCGTCTACCTGGCTCCATTGCTTTTTATATCTCATATAGTTATTAAGACCGTCAATGTGAACAACAGTTAATAGTTTAATTGATCCGTTGAACTTTTTGGCTACTTCAATTGATTTTTTAACTGCATTAATGGATGCTGTAGAACCGTCAACAGGAACTAGTATTTTCATTAGCAACACTCCTTTGCTTTATGTTGACTAATATATACCCGTGATTTAAGCTTTGAAACTAAAATGTATTCATTTTTCTTTAATTATCCTATTAATCTTTGTATTGATCAAACATCATGTCTGTTTCGCCTTTCATGGCATTTGTGTTTACACTGTCACATGTCTGGCACACCCAATCTTCTCCGTCATAAATGAAATAAGTGAACTTTCCGCATACCGTGCAGTAAGCTTCCATATTGCTGTCCATTCTAATTCCTCCTTCCAAAATATTGTAATATGAGTTTGTACAACTAATTGATGCTGCAATGTTTACATCTTATTTTTACCCATCAATGGAAATTTAAACCTTGAAAAATAAATTTTTATCCTGCTTATAATAATTATATTATCCATATCATAAAAATTGCCTGCAATAATTTGCAGGCAGTTTCAAAATGCGTTTAAAGAATCGGGATACTTAGTTCGCCCAATCGAAACAACTTTTATAATTCAGCTAGCCCATTGAAAAGTTCAACGGCTGTTTCTATTATTCCATCATTGAAGTCAAATTCATATCCGTGTACATGGGGATAGTTTTCTCCGTTTCCAATGTAGCATATTGCTCCATTTGTCTTTTTAAGAAAATGTCCGAAATCTTCTGAACCTCGGAATGCTTCCTCCATTTCGACTATACTGATATTTTTATTGCGGCAAGACTGGCGAATTTTTTCTGTGCTTTCTTTATGATTTGCAGTCTCAGGAAAATAGTCGTTGTATGAAAAGCTTACCTTCAGTCCGTACTTTTCTGCTTCTATTTTTGAAATATTCTCCAGATATTCCTGCAGCAAAATCAGCTCATCTTCATACAGAGCGCGTATTGTCAGCAACAAATCGCCCTTACTTGCAGATACTCCAAAAGCCCGTTCTCCTATGGCAACCTGAATAACCGTACATAGAACCATGCCCTTGTTGTTTTCAGGTGAAACTAAATCAGGTATGGCATCAATTATTTTTGCAATCGCAAAGGATGGGTTTTTTCCCTTTTCAGGTTCACTGGCATGAGAAGGTACTCCTTCCATGTGAATTGTCATTCCCTTTGAAGCGCAGTTTATTGTGCCGTCTTTAATGTTTACAGTATTTAATTTCATTCCGCTCATGTTGTGATATGCATAAATTTCTTCAATATTGTTTTCATGTATAAAAGCAACAGCCTGTGCAGCTCCGTCTCCGGTTTCTTCTGCATGCTGAAATAAAAAGTAAATATTTTTGTCTGAACCTTTCTGATCAATTTCCATGGCAAAGCCTGCAAGTGTTGCAGAATGTCCGTCATGTCCGCATTTATGCGATATTCCCTTGAACTTTGAACCATGTGGAATATCAATTCCTTCATCCATGTGAATTGCATCAAAATCTGCCCGGAAAGCTATATTCCTTTTGCCTTCACCCGCACGGTACACAGCATAAAACCAAAGTCCACGGTCTACTATTTCAAGTTTGGTGTTTTCCATAAGAAAATCCATCAAATGTTGTTTTGTCCATACTTCATGGTTAGAAAGTTCAGGATGCTCATGAAGTTCATGTCTAAGCTTTATTGCTGATTCTAGATTTTTAATTTCCAATTTGTTATCTCCTTTTTATAGTTATGAAGGTAAACAGAATTCTTCTCATAACTGATTATATCATTTTTTAATTAAAACGGTCCATAATTTACTGCATTGATAATTTAGGATTGTCAAATACATATTCATTAAAAGTTTTTGTTCTTTATCTATGAAGTCGTGCACTGAATGTAACACATTTTTGCAATAGTCATGCCAAAATTTACTCTTAGT
>NZ_JAJUJR010000337.1 GCF_029265225.1 Sedimentibacter sp. | reverse complement strand
GAAAGATTTTTTTTTATGACCTAACCCAATTGTTGCGAGCGATAGCGAAGCAAGAATTGCTGGTAGGTCAAACGCAATGAGAACCAAATTTTCGCGACCGGAGGAAGCAAGAAAATTTGTGTTCGAAACTGCGAATGACCAGCGACAACCGACGGGAAGTCAAAGGTAGACAAATCACATTCCAACCAAATTAAATTATTAAACTATGCGCAGAGTTTAATTTTCAAAAACAAAAAAAATTACAGGAGAATGAATATGGAAGCAAAAATTGAAAACAAATCAGAACAAAATGTTAAAATCAAGCAAAAATCCATTGTACCGCCTTTTGTTGGAATAGCAGCTGTGTGGTTCGGCACTCATGCAGGACCTGGAGTTGCGTCAGGAAAACAGGTTGCAACATACTTTTCATCTTACGGTAAACTCGGAATTCTGACACCAGTGATTGCAATGGCACTTTTAGGCTTGGCCATGTATTTTGCTATTGAATATTCAAGAGTAAACAAAGTACATGATTTTAAAACTTTTACCAATAAATTCTTTCATCCTTATGAAAAATTATTCAGCGCATTTTTTGAAATATCATTTCTTGTAACATCACTACTTGCTCCGGGACTTTGCATTGCCACAAGCGCAAAATTGTTTCAGCAATTCTTCGGACTTAATATATGGGCAGGCACTGTACTCATGGTTTTGATATCTGTTGTGCTTGTTATTTATGGGGCAGAAATCGTAAAGGCAGCTTCAACTGCTCTTACTGTGGGAATACTCGTGGTTATAGGACTTATAGTTGTACTTGGCATAAGCGCCAGCAAAGGAGCAATCAGTGCTAACTGGGCAGCAACAAGCTTTTCAGATCATTCTCTCACAGGCGGTTTGTGGCTTGCAATTACTTATGCCGGATTCCAGTCTACAGGCAACATAGGAAATTGCATTTCAGTTTCTCAAGGACTAAACAGCAAAAAAGAATCAATGATGTCCGCTGCTTTGGGAACTTGTTTGAACGCTCTTATGCTTGTGGCTATAGTGTTGGTAAACTTTGCTTACCAGCCTGAATCAATTCAGAATCTTTTGCCTAACTACTACATCGTGCAGCAAATAGGATATCCTGTTCTAGAAACTGTGTATGTAATATTTGTTGTAATGGCATCATTGTCAACAATCATTGCATTTGCATTTGCTCTGGTTGCAAGATACGGAAGCAAGGATTATATTGTAAAGAGAATCAAGAAGGAAAGAAATAGAAGCTTGTTTATTGTTCTTACAATGCTTATACTGGATGTTATGGTTTCCACATTTGGAATAGCATCAATAGTAAACATTGGATATAAATATCTGGGTTACTTTGCAATTTTCGTTGTTTTGTTCCCATTTATAATAGTTGGATTCGCAAGAAGCAGAAAATTAAAAACAGAAAATTAATCATGCGCGAAGCATAACATGCTTCGCTGCATTTCATCAAGGAGGAAAAATGACAATCATAGTGCTTATTAAACAAGTGCCTGACATGGAAAAAGTAAAGTTTGACAGAGAAAAGGGAAGAATAGACAGGTCTTCCGCAGGAACGGAGATAAATCCATTTGATTTGAACGCATTGGAGGCAGCTCTTATCATAGCCGAGAAAACAGGAGCAAAGGTCACAGCTGTTTCAATGGGACCTCCTCAGGCTGAGGAATCATTGAGAGAAGCAATTGCAAGAGGAGCTGACGAAGGGATACTGTTAAGCGATGTCAAGTTTGGAGGATCCGATGTAAAGGCTACTTCAAGCATATTGTCAGCTGCAATCAAAAAAATAGGCAGTTATGATTTGATCATTGCAGGCATTCAGACAGTTGACGGTGACACTGGACAGGTTGGGCCTGAGGTTGCAGGAATACTGAACATTCCTCACATAAGCAATGTTGAAAGTATAAGAGATTTTACAGAAGACAACATAGATGTTGTATCAAATGTCTGGGAAGGACAGTATCTCAAAAGAGGAAAATACCCGTTGCTTATGACCGTAACAAAGGATGTAAATGTTCCAAGGCTTCCAAACTTCAAAAATAAAATGAAGGCAAGAAAAGCAGAAATCACAAAGTGGAACAGCAGCGACTTAATAGAAATAATAGACGAATCAAAATTAGGGGTTAAAGGTTCTCCAACAAAGGTAAAGAAAATAGAAGTTCCTGCTCAGTCACAAAGAGAAGGAAAAATATTCAAGGACAGTGACAGCGAGGCAGTTTTGGAAATGCTTGATGTTTTCAAAAAAAGCAAGGTGCTGAACAAGGAGGGTTTAAATGGAAGGTAAAGAATATACAGGAGTACTGGTGTTTGCTGAACAGAAAAAGGGAGACATTCACAAGGTTGCTTACGAGCTTCTTGGCAAGGGAAAGACATTATCTGACAAACTTAAGTGCAGACTGATGGCAGTTGTTTTGGGACCTTCTGATTTAAATGTAAATGAACTTGTTTACAGAGGAGCTGACAAGGTTTATCACATTGAAGATGAATCGATTTTCAGCGTGCCTGATGAAGTTGTTTATGCAGAAAATCTGGTAGAATTAATTCAAGATATAAAACCTGAAATTTGTCTGTTTGGTGCCACAACATTCGGCAGAAGCCTTGCTCCAAGGGTAGCAGCTGCTTTGGAAACCGGGTTGACCGCAGACTGCACGGATTTAAGCATTGACGATGACATGAAGCTAATTCAGATAAGACCAGCCTTCAGCGAAAATATACTTGCTCACATCAAATCGGACAATTATCCGCAGATGGCAACCGTAAGATACAAGGAATTTGACGAGGCAGACAGGGACGAAAAAAAGACGGGAGAAATCATTAAAATTAATGCACTAAAATCAGGAAACAGCCTGGTTGAAGTTCTTGAAGAAATATCCAATGAAAATATAAACATAGCCGATGCTGATGTGGTTGTTTCAGCAGGAGTTGGAATAAAAAGCACTGAAGAT
>NZ_JAJUJR010000211.1 GCF_029265225.1 Sedimentibacter sp. | reverse complement strand
TTAAGGAAGCTTACCTTGGAACTTCAAAGGCTTAATAATTGCTGTTTCGTTCACATACCATCCATATGCTTCACTGACGCTCGCAACAATGTGTTAGGGCATGGGCATAGCGCAGTCTCAATCACCAATTTATCAGCTCACTATCGTTCGCATAAATCGGGATTTCGTTGCGTTTGACCTACCGCTGTTTTTCTCTCCCTACGGTCGGGAAAACAGGGTTAGGGCATAAAAAAAACGGAGGATATCATGGATATCTTCCGTTTTTGCTACATGAACATTTGTATGAGCATTCCTGCAATTACGCTGGATGCGTATATGTACAGCAGTATTTTGAAATTTTCCTTCATATTTTCATTTACTCTGAACAAAACCATGAGCCCTATTCCGGCTCCCGTTGACAGCCCTGCTATTACGGAACCAAAGCTTAAGCTTCCCTCAACGAAAAGCTGTGTTAGTATAACTGATGCCGCACAATTTGGAATGAAGCCTATTAAGGCTGCCAGAGCCGGCTGAAGTATGCTGTCTGTAAGAAGAAACATGGACAGTCTTTCTTCTCCTATGAAAGCGATAATCATGTTAAGCGCCAGCGTTGTCAAAGTCATGAATATGAAAATGTTGAATGTGTGCTTGGCTGCAGGCATTAAGATGCCCTGGCTTTCGCATCCGCAGTGCTCGTGTGAACACATGTGATGGAGAGCTTCAGATCTTTCACTGTTTTTGCTTTTGCTGCCCTTAAAAAATCTATTCAATATGAAATCTGCAAACAGTCCTGCTGCCAGAGCAACAATTATTTTTACAGATATTAATTTCAAAAGTATCCCTGCGTTGTTCGGATTGGCCAACAGTACAGGTATTGCTTCGTCAGAAGTTGAAATAAACACTGCTATTAAAGTTCCTGCTGTAATAATCTTTCCTGCATACAAGTTTGATGCTGCCACTGAAAATCCGCACTGAGGCACAGTCCCCAGAAGCGCTCCGCCTAAGACTCCGAACTTTCTGAGTCCTCTCACGAGTTTTTCCGATGACTTATGCTCAATATATTCAATTGCCAAATATGCTGCAAATAAAAAGGGCAATATTTTCAAAGAATCTACAATAGTGTCCTCAAGAATTTCCCACATGCTGCCTCCTATTAGAAATATATGTAAATTTATTATACTTTTTTATTTCTATGTTTGTCAACTTATTAAAAATATTAAAAAGCCGTATAAACGGCTTTTAGATATGTGTAAATATTTAATTGGTCTTAATTAGTTTACAGCTTCTTTCAATGATTTTCCTGCTTTGAATACTGGAGCCTTTGATGCTGGTATATCTATTGTTTCACCAGGATTTCTAGGATTTCTTCCTTGTCTTTCTTTTCTGTCTCTAACTTCAAAAGTTCCAAATCCTACTAATTGAACTTTGCCGCCTGCTACTAGTTCATCTTTTATTGTTTCCATGAAACCATTTAATGCTTTTTCTGCATCTTTCTTAGTAAATCCAGTTTTTTCTGCAACACTAGCAATTAAATCAGCTTTATTCATAAAAAACCCTCCTTAATAAAAATGTAGTTTGTTTTTTTTTATCTAAATTCCTATTGGAACTTTGATTTTTCCCACAGCTCATCCATTTCTGTCAGAGTCATATGTTTTAAGTCTTTGGTTGAATTTTTCTCAATATATTCAAATCTGTCGATAAATTTGTTAATTGTCCTGTTTAATGCAACGTCAGGATTAATTTTCAAAAATCTTGCCATGTTGACCAGTGCAAACAACAAATCACCAAATTCTGCTTCCATTTTGTCTGCGTCATTTTTGTCGTATTCTTCAGTGAATTCCAGAAGCTCTTCCTTAATCTTAAGAATTGCTCCTTCTACATCAGGCCAGTCAAAACCAACTTCTGCAGCACGCTTTTGGATTTTATAGCTTCTGCTTAAGGGTGACAGTGCCTTTGGTACATTCTTAAGGTTGTCTGTATATGTATTAAGATTTTTTTCTTTTTGTTTTGAAGATTCCCAGCTTTGAAGCGCTTCATCGGCGTTGTTGGCCTTAACATCTCCGAAAACATGAGGATGCCTCGAATACATTTTTTTACAAACATTTGTAAGGACATCGTTTATGTTGAAATATCCTTCCTCACTGCCGAGCTCTGCGTGGAAAACCACCTGGAAAAGCAAATCCCCAAGCTCTTCCACAAGGTTGTCAATGTCATCGTTGTCAATTGCATCAACAACTTCATATGCTTCTTCAATAACATGCTGCCTGATGGAATTATGTGTCTGTTTCTTATCCCACGGGCATCCGTCAGGGCCTCTGAGCTCTTTGACAATCCTGCAAAGATTATTTACATTATACACTGTATTTTTTGAAATTTCAATAGGCAGAATGCAAATATATGTTGAAAATCCGTATTTTTTTTCTTGATCGAGCAAAAATAGGGGTATTTTTTTTACATTTTCTTCCAAAACATCGATTATGAGCACCCATGAAGTGTCAGGATATATTTCCATTAGTTTCAATTTAAGCCCTGAAGCAATCTCTTCATCGTATACCTGAGTGACAATATTAAAAGAATTTATGTCAAAGGAGAACTCGTCTGCCTCCAGACAATCCAGAACAGCTATGCTTTTATAGTCCGAATGGCCGGATAACTTGATGCATTTGTCAAGAAAACTCATCCCATCAATTATTATTATATTTATTTCATCTTTATATTCATCAATTAATTTTTTTGTCACTATATCGCCGTAATATGGACTTCCTGCAGTGCAATAGTTTATTTTACCGTGCTCTTTAGCAAGTTCTGCAACGCTTTGAGTTATTTTTTCATAAACGACATCAAAGGATTCATATTTTTCAAAATAGTCGTCAAAGCTTTTTATGTCAATTTCTTTTCTAAGCTCCTTAACGATGGGGTGCCTGTCTGTGCGTGCGAAGGTGGGAATATTTTCTCTCAGTGCATTGTATGCCTTAACAGTGAGATCTTCTGCTGTTCCTGCTCCCAATCCTATTATTTGAACTGTATTCATTTTATTTCCTCACAAATCTCTTTAGTTTTTCCCCTTTTGGTATTAGCTCCAAATCTTCTTTTGTTATTGCTCCTGTAAGGAACAAGAACACCACATATACTACAACTGCTGCTCCTATTGACCCCAATGTTGCAAGGTTCTGGCTTCCCAGGACTGATTTCAGTATCCTGAATGATATGCCAACTGCAGCTGCCATGGCTGCTGCTGAAAGAAGCGGCCTTGCGGATACTTTTACTAAACTTATCTTTATTTTCGTGCTTCTGTTAATGTCCCACCAGTTTAAGAGCGCTACAACCAGGTATGATATGGTTGTGCTTATGGCTGCTCCTCTTATGTTAATTGACGGCATTCCAATGAGTATGTAGGAAAATATTACTTTTACAACCAATCCCACAGCCAGGTTCTTCACAGGATGGAACTGTTTGTTCACAGACTGCAGAATTGCCGTAAACGACTGAACCAATGTGAGGAATATTACGCTTATTGCCATTATTTCAAGAAGAGCACCTGAACTTGCATGCTTTGCAGGTCCTATTGATGGATACAACAATGCTATTATTGGCTCTGCAAGCATGAAAAGGCCAATGCCGCAAGGAAGACCTATGATCATGGATATTTTAACGCCTGCATTTGCAGTGTCGTTCAGTTTGTCATACTGCTTTCTTGTGAATGTTTCTGTTATAACAGGCACAAGGCTCATTGCAACTGCAGTTGAGAAAACCTGCGGAAAATTGATGAGCGTCTGTGCCGTTCCGCTCAACTCGCCGTACATGTCGACAATCTCTAAGCTTGTGTACCCGATTGCACTGAGTCTGTTTGATACTATGTATGAATCTATCATTCCCATAAGTGGAGCTATTGATGCACCTATGGTAATCGGAACTGCTATGTACAAAAGACCCTTTACCACATTCCATACAGGTTCTTGTTTGTTGTGAGATGAAAGAGAAATTTCTTCCTTTATGCTTTTTCTGTTAAGGAAAAACATGACGTAAATCAATACCAATGCTGCCAGTCCGCCTGCAGATGCTCCGAATGTTGCTCCGGCTGCTGCTTCCTCAAGTCCTCTGCCTACAAGTGTGTAAGCAAGGTACAAACCTACTGAAACCCTGAAAACCTGTTCAATTATCTGTGACAGAGCTATAGGCATCATGTTTTGTGATCCCTGGAAAAAACCTCTGTAAGCCGATAAAAGCGGAACAGCAAACAGTGCAGGAACAAGAGCTATCATTGAATAGTATGAACCCGGAAATCCCAGGAATGTTACAAGGCTTCTTGCAAACACAAGAACTACTACCGATGAAACAAGTCCTATTAAAAAGAGTCCCCATCTTGATACCTTGTATACCTGATAAGCTCCTTCATAATTCTGAAGAGCCCTTTTTTCTGAAACCATTTTTGCTATTGCTGTTGGAAAGCCTGACAATGACACAACCAGCAGCAGGTTATAAATGTTGTAGGCAGGCTGGTAATAGCCTATTCCTTCTGTTCCTATTAAATTAGTGAGGGGAATTCTGTATACAGCTCCCAAAATTTTTACCAACAGCCCTGCAACACTTAGTATTGCAGCGCCCTTAACAAAATTTTCTTTAGACATAACAATTCC
>NZ_JAJUJR010000143.1 GCF_029265225.1 Sedimentibacter sp. | reverse complement strand
GGTGCATGCAATCATCTTAACTCCGTTTTCCATTGCTTTTTTTACAAGGTCTTCAAGAGAATCAATGTTTTTGTCCTTCATTACCTTGCGCATCATTGCTGTTCCCAATCCGCCCATGTTCATTTTTGAAAGTTTGAGCTTGCTTACGCCCTGAGGCATCATCATGCCGAACATAGAATCAACAAGCGGCTTCTTTACATTAACACTTTCTGTCTTTCTCAGCACGTTCAGTCCCCAGAATGTGAAGAACATTGTAACAGGTCTGCCCATTGCAGCTGCTCCGTTGGCTATTACAAAGGATGCCAGAACCTTATCCATGTCTCCGCTGAAAACCACTATTGTTTTTCCATCATTTGCTGGAGCAGGAACCCCTATATTAGCAGCTGCTACAGCAGTTGCAGCCGGTGCATTGGCAATTCCTTTTTGAAGAGTCACTACGTTAAGTTTTCCCTTCTTTTCAACTCCCAGAAGAGTGTTGCCTGTTCTGCGGCACCATGCTTCCACATCTCTTGCAAAGCCTGAATCTGTTGCAGAAACCTCTATGACATCTCCGTCATCTACTTTCTTTATTGTTTCATAGACTTTCATTATAGGTCCGGGGCACTGAAGTCCGCTGCAGTCAACCTGAATGGATGCCTTAGCCTTTGGTGCTGCAGCACTGTTAAAATTTACTTTTACATCTTCCTGTGCTGCAGGGGGTTGTGACATTCTGTTTTCTGTCTTATTGAAGAAATTATAGTAAACCTGCTTGTAGAAGTTTGTTCCTGCAGGGTATACAGATACATTCGTAAATCCGTTTTCCATCAATGTTCTTGCAGCATTGTATGAACGAACACCAACTGCACAGAACACAATTATCTTATCATTTTTGTTCAGTTCATTTAATCTTTTTCTCAGCTGTCCAAGAGGAATATTTACGGAGTTTGGAATTTCAAGAACCATCAGCTCAGCCTCTTCACGGACATCAAGAATTGTAACGTCGTTTTTAACTTCAGGATTGATGTCGTTCCATTTTGACAGCTTCACTTTATTATTAATTATATTTTCAGCCACAAAGCCAAGCATGTTTACAGGGTCTTTTGCTGAAGAATATGGAGGAGCATATGCCAGTTCAAGTTCCTTGAGGTCGTAGATGCTTCCGCCAAGACGGATTGTTGTTGCAATTGTGTCAATTCTCTTGTCAACTCCGTCTTCTCCCACAATTTGAGCACCAAATATTTTTTTGCCGTCAGCGGAGAACACAAGCTTCAAAATCATTTCAGATGCTTCTGGATAGTAACCTGCATGTGATTTCTGTGAAATTATTGCTGTAAGGAAGTCCTTGCCTTCAGTCATTCCCATTCTTAACAGTGTCTTTTCATTTGCACCTGTTGATGCAACAGTAACATCAAACACCTTTGCGACAGATGTTCCCTGAGTTCCTTTGTATTCTTCATTGGCACCGTAAATATTGTTGGCACATATTCTTCCCTGTTTGTTTGCAGGTCCTGCCAGGGCAATCATTGCCCTTCCCTTGTTGATGTACTCTTCAACTTCTATTACATCGCCCAGGGCATAAATATCAGGATCTGAAGTTTTAAGATATTTGTCAACTAAAATTGCGCCTCTCTGGTTGATTTCAAGACCTGCATCCTTAGCAAGCTGTCCGTTTGGACGAACGCCTATGGATAAAATGACCATGTCTGCTTCAAGATTTCTTCCGCTGGCCAATGTTATTGTCACTTTTCCGTTTTCGTTCTTGAATTTTGAAACACCGTCTCCAAGAATCAAATTAACCTTGTTTGCAACCATGTTGTTTTGAACAAGCTGTGCCATTTCATAATCAACAGGAGCCATTACCTGGTCCATTGCTTCAGCTACAGTTACTTCAAGACCTGCTGCATGGAGGTTTTCTGCTACTTCAAGTCCTATGAAACCTCCTCCTATAACAACTGCATTCTTAGGCTGTCTTTCGCTTATGAATTTTTTGATTTCATCTGTGTCTGGAACTGTCCAAAGGGTGAATATTCCAGGAGAGTTTATTCCTTCAATCGGCGGCTTAAGCGGAGAAGAACCTGTTGATATTACAAGGGTGTCATAGCTTTCTTCGTAAGTTTCGCCTGTTTTTACTTTCTTAATCTGAACTTTCTTGTTTTCTTTGTCTATGGATATAACTTCAGAATCTATTCTTACATCAACATTGTATTTTTTTGACATGGCTTCAGGAGTTGTAACCAGAAGCGAGTCTCTTTCCTTTATTACATTGCCTATGTGGTATGGAAGTCCGCAGTTGGCGTATGAAATGTATGAACCTCTTTCAAACATAATGATTTCTGAAGTTTCGTCAAGTCTTCTAAGTCTTGCAGCTGTGCTGGCTCCGCCTGCCACGCCGCCGATAATAACTATTTTTTTACTCATCATTTCCTCCTATTTTTGCAGAATTTCTTCTACAATATGTCTTACTTCTTGATTTTTGATTTTATAAATTATTTCAGTTCCGTTTCTGTCTGCAGTGACAATGCCTGCTGCCTTGAGCTTTGAAAGGTGCTGTGAAACTGTAGGCTGCGGAACGTCTATACAACAGTGAATGGCCGTTACATTGCTCTCTTCTTCCTTTATGAGCATCGCCAAAATGCACAGCCTTACTGGATGGGCTATTGTTTTAAACATTTCAGCCTTTTCAGCCAGAAGGTGTTTTGTTTTTTCCTTATCACTAAAATCTATCATATACACCTCGATATATTATTATATTCATATATTAGCATATTTGAATATAAAGTCAATAGGTAAATTGAAAAAATTTAAACAATATTTTTATATGGTGCTGTGAAATATTTTGTGCTAAAATTAATAATAATATTAACATTTAATGAATGGAGCTGATACGATGAAGGAAATTTATCTGGCCGGCGGATGTTTTTGGGGACTTCAGGCCTACATGGATTTGAGGAAGGGAATAGTGGAAACTGTGGTTGGATATGCCAACGGAAACACAGAAAATCCAACATACAAGCAGGTTTGCACCAACACAACAGGGTATGCTGAGGCGGTTCATATTAAATATGATGAAAATATAATTACACTTGAAAAAATACTTCAGGACTTCTGGAAGGTCATAGACCCCACGCTCATGAACAGGCAGGGAGGAGATGTGGGAACACAGTACAGGACGGGAATTTATTACACAAATGACGAGGATTTAACAGTCATAAAAAAATCCATGGACATTGAAAGAGAAAAATACAACAAGCCAATAGTAACGGAATTGGAAACTCTTAAGAATTTTTATCCTGCTGAGGAATATCATCAGAAATATCTTGAAAAAAATCCTGACGGGTACTGCCACATAGACCTGACACTGTAGAGGCATATATGTATTCAATGGATGAACTTAAAAAGTTCACTTCACGATGCCGCAAATGCAGGCTGGCGGAAACCAGGACGACCGTCGTCTTCGGCGAAGGAAATGAACATGCAGACATAATGTTTGTGGGGGAAGGCCCCGGATACAACGAGGATATGCAGGGCAGGCCCTTTGTAGGGAAGGCAGGGCAGCTGCTTGATAAAATGATTGAAGCAATAAATTTGAAGCGCTCGGATGTTTACATTGCCAATGTGGTAAAATGCAGGCCGCCGGAAAACAGGAATCCCATGGATGATGAAACAGAAGCATGCATTGATTATTTAAGGTGGCAGGTAAGACTCATACGTCCTAAAATAATTGTGTGCCTGGGTGCTGTTTCTGCCAAAAAGCTCATTGATCCGAACTTAAGCATAAGCAGGCAGAGGGGGAAATTTGTAAAAAAGGGTGATATTTTTTTCATGCCAACATACCATCCTTCATACCTCTTAAGGAATGAATCAGCCAAGAAAGATGCCTGGGAAGACTTCAAAAGCATTGCAGCAAGACTAAAGGAACTGAAAAATGAAGAAAATAAAGCAACCAGCCTGTAGCTGGTTGTATTTATTTTACTGCTGCACTTATGTAGTTGTCTTTTACTGTCTCAAGAAGTTCCTTGATGTTTTTCCCGCTGAGATAATCATCCACATATTGTCTGTCAAATATGAGAGGCATGCGGCTGTGTATGTAATTCAGTGAAGGATGGGCGTTTTTTGTAATGATTGTGTAGTAAATATCAGTGTCGTTGTCGTCAAACAGGCTAAGCTGCCTATCCTTGTGGCGGACAACACTGTAAAGACCTGCCATGTAAAGAATAGAGCCTGGATTTTTTATCATATACTTTGTTTTAAAGTTTTTTTCATTTTTCCATTCAAAATAATAAGAAGCAGGAACAATGCACCTGTTTGTGGAAGCCAGGTTTTTAAACATCTGTCTTTCGTGGACAGATTCCATTCTTGCGTTGATTATTATTCCCTTTCCGTCCCACTTTGGAAATCCCCATTTGGCAAGTATGGGCCGTGAATTTTCATGGTCATGAATTAAAATGGGAGCCACATTTGAAGGAAATATTTCTCCGGTCTTATACTCCGGGTAAATGATATTTTCTGCTTCATCAGCAATTTTTTTGATTTCCTTGTCATCAATATCCATGTAATATCTTCCGCACATAAAACCACCTCACCTTATTATTGCATTCAATTTGTTTAATTTCAATAAAAATTTGCGTGAACAAAAACAGGTTTTTTTCGTCTATTAAACAAAGGAGGCTGCCATGAAAAAAATTTTGTTTATATTTTTGATTGTTGCTGCAGCATTTATGACAGGCTGCGCAGACACAGAAGCACCGGACGGTGCAGGAGCATATGAAGCTGCCATTGACAAGCTTTACAGCGAAGATGAAGCACTGAACCTGAACATAAAGTATCTGGCTGTTGATACTACAAAAATGAAAAACCTAACAGAGGAAGGAAAGGCAAATCTTTTAAAGAACCTTGAAAAATATGGGGTGACTGTTCTAGACACCACAAGCTCGGAGCTTGAAAAGAACGGATATATTAAGGACACATATTTTGAGGAAGGAATATTGTTTGAACTGGAAGATGAAGAAATGAAGAACAATTCCATCACCATGAATGTTTCAAAGTTTCGTTCAGGTCTGGGAGCCATAGGCTATGACAACATGGTGCTTAAATACAGAAACGGGAAATGGGAAATCAAAGATACAGGAAGCCCTTGGATAAGCTAGATTACATGCTGCGACATCGCAGTTAACGAGAATATAAGCCGCCAATAATAATTGACGGCTTTATTGATTTATTTATGCTTCCTGTTTTATAAGATTATAAACTTTTTCTGCAATGTGCATCATTCCAAGCTCCTCATATTTTTCAAGTGTTGGAATTGCAGTTTCCTTGTCATAGGAGCATGCTTCATAATATTTATCAAGAGCTGTCTCCATGTCCGCAACTCTTCCTTGCGGAGGACCTCCGGTGGCTGGTTCTGTCATGAAACGCTTCGGAAGTCTGTCATCCTTTCTCCTGAAGCCCCTTATGTAATTTATAGCCCTTTCAAGTGCAATTGTTCTTTCAGCAGTTCTAAGCAGTTCATGCTTGTCGATTTCAACTCCTGTTATGGCTGTATAAAGTTCTGCCATGGTGGAAGGCTTCATTTCCGTATTTATTACATTAAAGTCACAAATTCCTGCAAGGTTTGTAACAACAAAGCATTCCTTTATAGCCTTCAGCCACGCTTTGTCTTCCGTGTCGCTGAAAGGATCCTTGGGTTCAGTTATGTCAAGGTCCGGATACAAATATCCGAATGCATCAATTGTTGCAGCGTATGGTCTCATATGGCAGGCACCGCGCTCGCTTGTTCCGAAAGCAATTGTCATGGAAGAAGATCCCCTCGGGTCGGTTGCTGAAATTTCCATGCCCTTGACAGCCATTACATAATCCATTGCCTTGCCGCCGATTTTTTTGGCTGCAGCAAATGATCCGTCTGCATACAGGTCGCCGCATCCTTCCCTGAGACACATTTTCCTGAGCATTTCTGCCATTGCAGGACCGTTTCCAAAGTTCATTTCAAGGCCGTCGGTCTGTTCCTTGGTGATTATGCCCTTTTCATACCATTCCATGATTGCGCTTACT
>NZ_JAJUJR010000316.1 GCF_029265225.1 Sedimentibacter sp. | reverse complement strand
GGACAGGAAGGGCATGGCTTTGTAAGACTGAACATCGGCTGTCCAAGATCCATGATCAAAACATGTATAGACAGGATTGCAGAAGCTTTCGAAAAATAAATGAATAAATGACCGCACTGCTGTAAGCATTTAGTAATGCTTATTGCCTGTGCGGTTTTTGTTTTGCAATATATGGCGAAAAAATGAAAGTCAGACACGGAAAAGTTTACATTTTGCCGAAAAAATCAAAAAATAACCAAAAAGTATTATTTGCTATTGAAATTTTAAGTGTTTTACATTAATATTAGTATATAATTGAAGTAAATTCGGAAATTTTAAATAGATACTAGTCATTCCGTTATTATTCAGAATCAAAAGAAAATAATTTAAAGGGGATTTGATTATATGAATAAAATAGAAATTGTAATAGGTGATAAAAAATATAACGTTAAAACTGATGAAAGTCCCGAATATGTGAAAAATATAGAAACAGTCCTTAATGATCAGATAAACTCAATAGCAAATGCAAACAAGCGCTTCAACGACATTGACAAATTGATATTGTCTTCATTTGTTATTGTGGATAAATATATTAAGCTTACAAAGGAAGCAAGCGACTACAGAAAAGAAATCAAAGATGAAATACAGCTTTTGAAGGATGAAAAAATCAAGGCACTTCAAGAAAAAGAAGAAGCCATGGGAAAATCTTCGGAAGCCGTGCTTGAAAAAGAAAGATACAGAGAAAAGCTTCTTGCAAGGGACAATGACAGGGAATACCTGAATTCACAGATTTCAAAGCTACAGGAAAAACTTTCGGAACAGGAACAGCAGCTTGTAAAAAGCGAAATGCTTATTAACGAGCTTAAAATCAAAAATGAAGAACTAAATGAAGTTTGCGAAGAGCTTAAAAATGAAAGAGAAAATTTCACAAAAGAAATAAATTTCATGAACAACACCAAGAGCAGCTTAAACGGAAGAATTTCAAAGCTTCAGTTAAAGCTTAACGAAAGGGAGCAGTATGTTGTTCAGCTTGAAAAAAGCATAAGGGAACTTAAAGGAAATCTTGAGGACAAATCTCAGAAAATTTATAATTTCAGTGATGACCAGCAAAAAATGAATTTGATCATAGAATCAAAGCAAAATGACATTGACACACTGAACAATAAAATAACCATGCTTCAAAATAAGCTCAATGAAAAAGATGAAGTTATAAACAACAAGGATAAGACTATTTCAGAGCTTAAGAAAAATACCGACGAGCTTAAGAAAAAATATGAAAGCATCAACGACGAAAAAGAAAGATATCTTGAAGAGCTGCTCATGACAAACAATGATAAGGAAAACCTCATAAACAGCGTCAATGAGCTGCAGGACAGGTTAAACCGCAAGGAAACTGAAAATTTTCAGAACCAGCTTGAAATAAACAAACTTAAGAAAGATAACAAGGAATTGTTGGAACTTTTGGAGGATGAAACGTCTAATTAACATGGGGAACGCAGAAGCGTTCCTTTTTAAAAACAGGAGAAAATATGAAAAAACAAATTGAACTTTTAGCACCTGCAGGAAGCATGGAGTCGTTTTATGCTGCTGTTAACAGCGGAGCAGATTCCGTGTATCTGGGAGGAAAACTATTCAACGCAAGACAAAACTCACAAAATTTTGATAACGAGGAAATGAAGCATATAATTCGCTACGCTCACAACAAGGGTGTGAAGGTGTATGTGACTATGAACACGGTTCTGAAGGATTCTGAAATGATAGATGCACTAAATTATGCAGCCTTTCTGCATGACGCTGATGCAGATGCGGTAATAGTGCAGGACCTGGGGTTATTGTATCTGATTAAGAAATTCCTCCCTGATTTAAGCGTGAACATGAGTACACAGGCTGCCATATATGATGAATATGGAGTGAAGTTCTTTGAGGATTTCAAAATAAACAAGGTCATTATGGCAAGAGAACTGTCCATAGCGCAGCTTAAAGAAACATTGGAAAACACAAACGCTGACCTTGAAATTTTCATTCATGGAGCACTATGCGCCTGTTATTCAGGACAATGCTACATGTCAAGCTTCTTAGGAGGCAGAAGCGGCAACAGAGGGAAATGCGCACAGCCATGCAGACTCAGCTATACATTTTATGACAAGGAAACAAGAGAAGAACTTGATGACTTTGGAACAATACCCGTGCTGAGCATGAAGGATTTCAATGCAGGCCAGTCAATAGGAGAATTAATTGACGCAGGCATTAAAACATTTAAAATTGAAGGACGAATGAAGGGACCTGAGTATACTTCTGCAGTAGTGGAATATTACAGAGAGATCATAGACAATCACCTTACAGGCAGAAAAACAGACATCAGTGAACTGGAAAAAAGAGCAATATCAACATTCTCAAGAGGATACACAAACGGTTATCTCAAGCCTTCAAAGGATGATGAAATGTTTGCAAGAACAAGTTCCGGCGTAAAGGGTGACGACATAGAAAACATCGAAGAAGAAACAAGGGACATTGCCCATGAATTTTCCGCCAGCAGAAGAAAGAAAGTGAAGTTTTCAATTTCACTGAAGGTTGGCGAACAGGCGGTTCTAAAGGCAAGTGACGGGAAAAATGAAGTTGTTGTGAAAAGCAGCGAAGTTTGCGAAACAAGCATCAAAAATCCTGCCACAGAAGAAATAATACGCGAACAGTTGGGGAAACTGGGAAGTACTATATATGAGTTAGAAAAGCTTGACATTGAAAGCGATGAAAGTGTGTTCTTAAGAAAAAGCACTTTGAATCAGCTTAGAAGAGAAGCAACGGAACTTCTTTATGAAATGGGAGCCGTTGTGTATTCAAGAAAAGAAGCAGGAAATATACCTCTAAGCAAAGTGTTCGACTTTGAGAAAAACAAAAATGACGCAAGGGCAAAAATAAGCCTGAAAATAAATCACAACAATGAAATAGCATTCATAGACAACATGAAAGTAAAAAGAGTTTATGTTCCGTACAATCTTGACATGGAAATGGCTAAGACAATAGAAGCTGAAGAAAAATACCTCTGGATACCAAACATAGTGTCAAAATCGGAATACCAACATTTTACAAAGAACATGAAACTTTATGAGGAAATTTTTGACGGAGTGTGTGTTAACAATCCAGGCAGTTTTTATTTCTTTAAGGAAAACTCAAAACTAAAAATGCACTGCGGACCGTTC
>NZ_JAJUJR010000311.1 GCF_029265225.1 Sedimentibacter sp. | reverse complement strand
CATACCTTTTGAAAAGTACGTGTAGCTTTTATAATATATCCTTGCAAAGGCATCCCTGTCTCTTGGATTTAATGCAAGATTTAAAAATGACAAAACATCGTATAAAACCGGGTTGCTGAAAAATTTTGTCTTGTCTTCCTTAATATAAAAATTAATATTGTTTTCATTGAGATTGTTGGCCAAAATCATGGCTGACATGTTGTACCTGAATAAAATTCCAACAGTTTCATCACCTGATTTTGAAAGTGCGTCTGTTATGAGTTTTGCCTGTTCGGCTCTGCTTTTTACACGAATTATATTTATTTCATTTTCTCTTTCATTATCGGTAATGATTGACTTCACATATCTCTTTTTATTTCTTTCAATGAAATGTCTGGCACCTTCTACAATGTTTTTGTCTGACCTGTAATTGTTGTCCAGATAAAATATTTTGCCGTCTTTGTATATATCCTTGAATTCAAGCATAAAATCCGGATAACTTCCCCTGAATGAATAAATTGCCTGGTCGTCGTCTCCCACCATGAACAAATTGTCATCAGTAATTAGCTTGATAAGCTCGTGCTGTATTTTTGAAGTATCCTGCATTTCATCTATCTGGACATATTGGAATGAGTCTTTTATATAATCTCTGTAATAGTCAGAACCTTTGATGATTTTGTAAGCATAAAGAAGCATGTCATCAAAATCTATAAGCCTGTTTTGTGACTTGTAGGTGCGGTATGTTTCATAAATTGTGTCAAAGCCTTTTATTTCAATGCCATAGTCTTTGTATTCCGCTGGATTTATCATCATGTTGTTTACAAACCCGATGGCAGAAGACAAATTTTCAATTTCTTCATCACTTACATAATTGAAATATGATTTTGCATAATGAGATTTGAGTATTTCTCCAAGAATCTGATAACTGTTTGTCAACAGCTCAAAATCAATGCCCTTTCTTTTGTAAAAACTCTTCACAATTTTATAAGAAAAGGCATGAATGGTTGAAAATTCTGTTTTCGATTTATATACGCTGCCGAAATAAGACTGAAACCTGTTTTTCATGTCATTGGCTGCCATTTTTGAAAATGTTATTGTCAGAACTTTCCTGCTGCACTTGTTTTCATACAGCAGCCTTCCTGCTCTGGCAATTGTGACGGTAGTCTTTCCTGAACCAGCAGTTGAAAGCACAAGGGCGTTTCCCTTGTCAAATGATGCAGCCTCCATTTGCTGGCTGTTCAGAACAACTCCGTTAATGTCTTTTAAATAGTCAAAGTATTCCATATCCACCTGTTAATCATTGATTACTCTTTCAAATACCTCTGCGGTTCTTATCTTCACAGGAGCACATCCTTCTGTTTCACTTCTGTGATGTTCCTTGATACATGCACAGTCCAAGGCTCCAAATTCCTTTTCAAACTCAGCAACAAATTGTTTTGTTTTATCTTTCATTTTATCGTTTGTTGTAGGTCGTTCTTCAGTATACATCAATCCGATTGCTGCCAGGGCTCCCAAAAGGGCTCCGCATGTTTTTTCTGTCTGAAAACCTCCGCCGAATGGGCACACAGCCTTATAAAACCTTTCATCAAGGCCCAGGCTGTAATGTTCGTTAGCTGCCATTAGCATTATCTCTGCACAGTTTTTGTGGTATAATGGCTGTTCTTCCAGAGGATGTGCAAGTTCTTCTTTATTTAATTTGTCAACTATGTTCTTCATATGTCACTTCCTATAAAAAGTAAATCAGCATGCTCATAAATGTGGTTATTATCATACCAAAGGCTAAAATGAAGCATACGGCTCTTTTAAAGTTGCTGGCTCTTTTATATTTGTTCATTTGAATCCTCCAATTTTAAATGATATATATTATAACATAACAAATGAATTTTTAACAGCTTGAACTATAATTTTTTATGTAAAATCACTAAATATTTTACATTCTATTATTTTACATTGCAATATTTTCACGTTGTTATATAATTGATATGATACGAATATTGTAAAAGCAATACTCTTGAGGATTACCTTCTGCATAATCAATTGAAAAGGACATATTATGATAAAAAAAATTAAACATAAGAAATTAATTGTTGCTGTATCAGCAATTTTAATCATTGTTGCAGCCATTGCAATATTAGAAGAAGTTATAGAGCCCTCCGGATACATTCGTCCGGATTATCCAAAGGAAGACATTAAAACAATTTTAGAAAAATCCACTCTTACGGAGGAAGATTATAAACAGCTTTTTTATCAGACAGGCCTTGGCAAGACTGCTGTAGACGAACTGCTGAAAAAATCTGACGGGAAAGATGAAATAATCAAGTTCCAGGATATATTTTTCAGGGAAAATGAAGTTCTTTGCGAGCCTATCGGAATAATCACCAGTCAGGAATCCATAGTGAATGACGAAGGAAAGCCAATGTACGGGTTCAACTTTGCTCCCTACGAAAACGGTTATGTTCTCATAACAAAGGCAACTCATTCCCTTGGATGGCGTCACGGACATGCAGCAATTATAACCGACGCAGAAAAAGGAGAAACACTTGAAGCTGTTATATTGGGAACAAACACAATGAATCAAAACATCAACAAATGGAGAGTATACCCTTCTTTTATGATGCTGAAGCTGAAAGACACGTCACAGGAGACATTGGATGAAATAGCTCAGTTTGCAGAAAACAACTTAAATGATGTGCCATATGGATTGTTTGTGGGGCTTTTGAGCAGTAAAAATCCAATACCTGAAGAACTAAAAAGCACCCAATGCTCTCACCTTGTATGGTATCCATTCATGCAGAATGGATACGATGTTGACTATGACGGTTCATGGCTTGTAACTCCAAAGGACATTGCAAACAGCGACTTGTTTGAAGTGGTTCAAATTTACGGAGTTGACCCGGAAGAAATATGGCCGTAGACAATTCTCATATATTCTAATATGACCGAGTCGTAGAGGCGGATCACTGTCCGCCCGCTGAAAAGCTATAAATTTATTCATTGTCATCCTGAGTGAAGCGAAGGATCTCATCTTTTGACTTTTAAAAATCGAGATTCTTGACTATCGTTCAGGATGACAATAATAAAATTTTGCACTAAAAAAGCATCTCCAAATTGGAAATGCTTTTTTTGCAAATTATTATTATTCTTCTTCACAACCACAACCGCAATGATCTTCATCATCGAAGTCTTCATCAAAATCATCTTCGTCATCGAAATCGAAGTCATAATCATCATCATCGTAATCATCTTCGTCGATTTCCATGTCACCGAACAATTCTTCTTCAACAGTTGATAAATCTTCATCT